>CAYOTJ010000233.1:0-6213 GCA_964406855.1 uncultured Saprospiraceae bacterium | reverse complement strand
GGTTTGCTGAAAGTGGTTGAGTTTATCGTTCACCTCTTTGACCAAACGCCGTATGGCGGGTTCTTCGTCGACCCTTATCCGAAGGGGATACGGGCGACCGGCGATCAAAACGGTAAGCGTTATCAAATCCTGCTCTTCCATAATCAACGCTGTTCCAGCCGCTGAATGCACTTGTCAATTTCGCGCAGATAATGGTCTATCTGTGGGCGAATATCTTGAACTGCTAATGATGACAATGACACAATGGCATTTTCCCCTGTCGCTTGCGGGGCGTTCTCCGTTGTTGGATGCAGAAGCTCGGCGGCCTTTTGTTTGCAAAGGGCCAACTGCTCCCGCAGCCATTCGTTTTCGGCCTGAAGGCGCAGGTTTTCGCTTTTCAGCTCATCCATTTGCTCCTTAGCCTGATATATTTTGCTGCTGATGTCAGCTAATTGTTGCGTTATATCCATCGTTTTTTTACGGTTGTTCAACCACGACAGGCTATTAACGCCTTACCTGGGCGCCAAGTTGTGCGGCATAGGTATCAATCAGTTGAGACATCACTTTGTCTACCTCCTGGTCTTGCAAAGTGCGTTCGGCGTTTTCAAAAACGAAGCTCACGGCATAGGACTTTTTGCCGGCGCCGAGCTGCTCGTCGTTGACGTACACGTCGAAGAGGTTCACTTCGCGAAGCAGTTGTTTGGCGGCCTTTGCCGCAACGGTCGCAATATCGCTAAACTTTACCGAATTTTCAACCACTAAGGCCAAATCTCTTCTCACCAAGGGGAAGCGACTGAGTTCGCGGAACTGCACCCGCTTATTGGGAATGGCTTTGAAGACAGCGTCCCAGTTGAAGTCGGCATAAAAAACTTCGCCCTTTACGCCCATTGTTTTGAGTACTTTACCTTGCAGGCGGCCCATCGTAACCAACGCTTTTTCACCCCGCCGGTATTGCAGGGCATAGGCAAAAAGGTCGTCGTGAAGCGCCGTAGCCTGATAGCCCGACACGCCCAGCCGATCCAACACCTGCTGCACATGGGTTTTGAGGGTATAGAAGCTCACGGCCGCCTTGTCGTCGGTCAGCCAGCTTTCGGCGTAGCGGCGCCCGGTGAGGTAGAGGGTCAGGCGGTTGGTTTCCTGATACGCCTCGCCCTGGCGCTGGTATACCCGTCCAAACTCAAACAGCCGCAAATCGCTCTCCTGCCGGTTCTGGCTGCGCACTATGGCCTCCAGCCCGCTGAACACCATCGCCGGACGCATGATGTCGAGGTGTACGTTGGAGGTGTTGTTGACGAACACCAACTCCTCTTCGCTTACCAAGGGCAGCACCTGACGGTAGTAGCGCGACTCCGACAAGCTCATGCCCATCATCTCGTGGAAGCCCTGAACGGCCAGCAAATCGGCAATCAGGTTGCGCATCCGCACGGGGTCGGGGTCGGGGGCGATGGTCATAGAGGTAGTGATGCGGCTGGTAGTGGGCACATTGTTGAACCCGTGTATGCGCAGTATCTCCTCTATGACGTCTACTTCCCTCAGCACGTCGGCTTTATTGGTAGGTACAGCCACTGTCAGGTAATCGGGGGCTTCTTCCACAATAGCCATATCAAGCGCAGCCAATATTTGCCGCACCCGCTCGGGGGCCATATTCATACCTACAATCCGGTTGATGCGCTCGTAGCGCACCTTCACCTGCATAGGTTGCACGGGCTCGGGATAGAGGTCGATGATATCGGAGGCAATGCGAGCCCCGGCCAGCTCGCAAATGAGCAGGGCCGCCCGCTGAAGCGCATACCGTACTACATTGGGGTCGCTGCCTTTTTCAAATACCTTGGCGGCATCGGTGCGCAGGTTGTGGCGCATGCTGGTACGGCGAATCCACTTGGCATGGAAGTGGGCCGATTCCAGAAAAATGCGGGTGGTCTTATCGGTTACACCGCTGTTGAGGCCGCCAAATACGCCCCCGATGCACATACCGCGGCCGTCGCCATCGCAGATCATGAGGTCTTCGGCATGAAGCTTGCGCTCGGTCTCATCCAAGGCTAAAAAAGGCGTATCGGCAGGCAGGCATTGCACGATCACGCGCCGGCCGGCAATGGCGTCATAGTCGAATGCATGCAGGGGTTGCCCGAGCTCGTGCAGCACGAAGTTGGTGATGTCCACTACATTGTTGATGGGGCGTACGCCTATGGCTGTGAGCCGCTGCCGCAGCCATTCCGGCGACTCCGCCACCGTTATGCCTTCCAGCACCAAGCCCGCATAGCGCGGGCAAGCTTCGGGCTGCCGCACTTCTACGGCTATGGGCAGCGCAGGCTGTGCAGGCGTTGCAAAAGCCGACACATCGGGCAGGCGCAGGTCGCCTTCGTAACCGTGGTTGACCTTCAGCACCGCTGAAAGATCGCGAGCTACGCCTATGTGATTGGTAGCGTCGGAGCGGTTGGGGGTGAGGCCGATCTCAAAAACGTGGTCGGCTTCCAATTGAAAGTACTCGGCTGCGGGCATGCCTATGGGCGTATCGTCGGGCAGTACCAGTATGCCGTCGTGGCTGTGCCCTAAGCCCAGCTCGTCTTCGGCACAGATCATACCGTTCGATTCTTCACCCCGTATTTTACCCTTTTTAATGGTGATGGGGTCGCCCTCCGAGGGGTATAGCGTAGCGCCTACGGTAGCCACCAGTACCCTCTGCCCTGCGGCTACATTGGGAGCGCCGCATACGATGTTCAGGGGTTCGCCCGAGCCTGTGTCTACCGTGGTCAGCGATAGTCGGTCGGCGTTGGGGTGGCGTTCGCAGGTGAGTACGCGACCCACCACTACCCCGCGCAAGCCGCCGGGTATGCGCTCTACTTCTTCAATACCTTCTACCTCCAGCCCTGTGCTGGTGAGGAGGTCGCCGGTCGTTACGGGGTCGAGCGCTATGTCTATGTATTGTTTAAGCCAATTCAGCGATGTTTTCATGCCGTTGAGGTCGAAAATGATAACGATTGGGCAAAATTAATTCTTTTTGGGCAATTTTAGCCCTAACTTCGTTGTATGCAACGTCCATCCATTCAATTTAAAGAAAACAAGCTTTGGCGCAAGCTCAATGCCTACGCCCGGCAAGCGGGCATAAAAGTAGTTTATGCTGCTTTGCTGTTGTATTACGCTTATCGCCGCAAAGACACGCCCCACTGGGCCAGAAGGGTCGTTGTGGGCGTGCTGGGTTATTTTCTTTCGCCCATAGACGCCCTGCCCGACCTCACCCCCATTCTGGGGTATACCGACGACCTCGGAGTACTGGCCTTCGGCCTCGTCACCATCGCCGCTTATGTTGATGCCGGCGTAAAACAACAGGCCCGCGAAAAGCTCCAGGCCTGGTTTGGCGCTTACAACGAAGAAGAACTTAAAGAAATAGACGATAAAGTATAACGTTTCGTTCCAGCAGAGCCCGCAGAACCCTGAAACATTCCGCGGGGCCCTAACTCCTAAATCAAATTATCATGCAGAGTCAAGTCCTCAGGTCATCGCCGCCGCGCAATTTGCATCCGCTGACGGTACTCGTAACGCTGTTCGGCGGCGCTCCCGCGTTCGGGTTCATTTTTATAGCCTTTGGCAGCATTTTCGTATGGGTCTTCGGCGCGCAGTCGGAGGCAGCATTCTGGATAGAGCGGGCGCACGACTGGCGCCCCATAGAGGCTACCCTCACCGCCGTGGAACCCACCAATATGAGCGAAAATGAAAGCGTCATCTACCGGTATGTCTATAGCTACGAACTCGACTGGCAGACGTACACGGGCGAAGCTTTTGGTTTTGGCGGCGGCCAGGCGGGCCAGCGCATTCCCGTAGAATTTGCCGAAGGCAGCCCCGAAATATCGCGGGCGCCAGGCATGAGACGGGCGCCTTTTGCAGGCTGGACGCTGCTGCTCGTGATGATTTTCCCCTTGATCGGCATGGGGTTTGTCGGCTTCGGGCTCTGGAAAAACCTGCGCTTAGTGCGTTTGCTCAAACGGGGCGTTTTTACATGGGCAGAATGCGCGGCCAGAGAGCCCACCAATATGTCCATCAACGATAGGCCCGTTTTTAAGTATACCTTCCGGTTTACGGTGGGCGGGCGGGTTTATGACGCCGTCGGCAAGACCCATGAAATAGAGCTGCTGGAAGACGAAGAAACCGAGCGGGTGCTATACGATCCCCACAACCCCGCCTACAACATCGTATACGATACATATTCTAACGCCCCCGACATCGACGCTCGGGGCCAACTGGTAGCGCCCACCCTTCGCCAATCCGGGCCGATATGGGTAGTGCTGTTCATCATCGTAGAAAACATAGTGCTATACTGGCTTACTATGACCTAAAACGATCCGGCCCCACAGCGCTACTTGGCTATGGGGCCGGATATACCGAAACTAAAGGAATTTACCTACGCCTGGTCGTCGTTTTGGGCCGACTGTTGCTGCGGTTGCGCCTGGCGCTCCTGCATCTGGCGGTCCTGAAGCTGGCGGCGCTGCATTTCATTTTCGCGCATACCTTCCTTCAGCTCGCTTTCCAGCGACGAGCGCGCTGCGTTGAACTCGCGAATACCCCGGCCAAGGCCGCGCATGAGTTCGGGAATTTTTTTACCCCCAAACAGCAGCAGGATGGCAAAAAAGACCACCAGCATTTCTGGCCCGAGGAAGTTAAAAAGCAGTATGGTTTCCATCTCTACTTGGTTTATAAATCAAAAAAATGGCGCGACAACCAACCGCGCCGCATTGCAAGGCTACCTGCGGCAGGCTCGCTTTACGACCGTAAAAGTACGGCTTTTCGGCGTGTCCGTCAAATTTATTCGACAGCTACACATCGGTTTCGTTTAATGGCATGACTCCGTTTTTTCAAACCGGCCGCAAAACAATCGGCCGCGAAGCCGGGTGCGCACATTGTAAAGAGCATTTTTTTTTAGGGGCCCCGCCGCTTTGCATCCGCCTCCGATACACAGCTTGCGCGGCGCCGCGTGTTCCGCTCTTATGGCCCGGCATGCGTTTATCTCCAAACTTCAGCAAAAACCTAAGCCGGGCCATACCGCTTCACCCGCTGGTCCAAACACGCCAGGCGCCGGCCGAGATGGATCGGCGTTCTTCTAAGAACGCGTTTATTTTTTCAACCCAATTTCGCGCAGGCGCTCGTCTAAATATTCGCCGGCCGTAATGGGCGGGTAGGCCTCGGGATGTTCGGCGGTTACACAACCAGGCAGCACCGTAAGGTCCATTTCACTCACCGGATGCAGAAAGAAGGGAATACTCAGCCGCGGTAAGTGCCATTCTTCCCTCGGCGGATTGACCACGCGGTGGGTAGTTGATTTGAGGTAGTTGTTGGTCAGGCGCTGAAGCATATCCCCCACGTTGATCACAATCTCGTCGGCTTCGGGCACGATGTCGAGCCATTCGTCCTCCATGTTCAGCAGTTGCAGGCCGCCGGCCGAGGCGCCCACCAACAGCGTAATGAGGTTGATGTCTTCGTGGCGTTCGGCGCGTATGGCCGATGCCGGCTCCTGGCTAATAGGCGGGTAGTGAATGGCCCTGAGTATGCTGTTGCCGTTGCGTATCTGGCCATTGAAATAATCCTGCGGAAGTCCCAGATGCAGGGCAATGGCTTCAAGGAGCAGGCCGCCGCTTTTTTCAAAAGCCCGATAGAGCTGGAGGCCCAAATCGGTGAATGCCGGCAATTCCGCTACGCGGGGGTTGGCAATGTACTGGTCTTTACCGGCGTATTCGCCGCTCGCCTCCTGACCAATCTGGTAAAATTCCTTGAGGTCGGGCACTTTCGAGTCTTTAGCGTGCTCCTTGCCAAAGGAAGTATAGCCGCGCTGCCCGGCTAAGCCTTCGATTTCATAGCGCTTTTTTACGTCGAGCGGCAGCGCGAAAAAACCCTTGGCAGCGGCGTAAAAATCATCGATAAGCTGCTTGGGTACGCCATGATTGACGACGCCCACGAAGCCAATTTCATGGAAAGCGGCGCCTAATTCCTGAACAAACTGTCGGCGGGCGGCCTCGTCGCCTTGTGCAAACTGCGACAGGTCTACGAGCGGGATGGTTCTTGTTGTTGTCATTGACGAAAGCTTTTTCGATATGATAAGGATGTTACCGATGGCTACTGCTTTTGGGGTTTGTAGCGCGAGGCTTCGAGCAGTTGCTGAGCGTCGCGCAACCCAATAAGCGCCTCCAGGCTCGTTTGCGGATGACGGCTCATGTATGCTTTAACAATTTGCCAACCCATCCAGTT
>CAYOTJ010000232.1:3500-6247 GCA_964406855.1 uncultured Saprospiraceae bacterium | reverse complement strand
GAGCCCGGGGGCGGTTTGTTCGACCATCCGCGGGAGGTAGCCCCATTTGCGCCCGGCGCCGAAGCCATCTACTACACCCTCGACGGCAGCTTGCCTACCTCGCGCTCAAAGCGCTATACCGCCTCCTTTCGGGTAGCCGCCACCACCGTAGTGCGGGCCGTAGCCTTTTTTGGCGGCGGCAGGGGAAGCTATTGCGGTCAAACCTATTTCTTTCGCGAGCCCACGTCTACCTTTCCCGTGGTATCCATCGGCATCACCTCGTCTTTGCTTTTTGACCCCTATAAAGGCATATTTGTAGCCGGCCCCCAAGCCGTCGACAGCTCCTGGTTTAAGCCGGGCGCCAACTTCTGGAGCCGGCGCGAGCTCACCGGCCATATCGATATTTTTGAATCCGACGGCAGCCGGGTGTTCAGCAGCTTAGCGGGCATCAGGCTGTTTGGAGGTATGAGCCGCTTATTCCCCCAAAAATCGCTCGCCATCATCGCCCGCAAGCAGTACGGCGAAACCCGCGTCCGCCACGACATTTTTGGCCCCGATGAACCCGATAACTTCAAATTTCTCGTACTCCGCAATGGCGGCAGCGACTTCGGCAAAACCCACTTCCGCGACGAACTCATGACCGGCCTCGTAGCCCACTGGGACCTCGAAACCCAGGCCGCCCGCCCCGCTCATGTATACATCAATGGCAAGTACTGGGGCATCTATAACATCCGCGAAAAAATCAACCGCTACTTCGTAGCCGCTCACAGCAAGGGCGTCGATAAAGACAGCATCGACCTGCTGGAACACCAAAACGAACGCCGGCGCGGCAGCCGCGCCCACTATCGGCGCATGATCGCCTTTATGGAGCGCTACGACCTGCGCCAGCCCGAGCACTATGCCCGCGTCATGCAATGGATGGACGTCGATAACTTTATGCAGTACCAGATCGCCCAGATCTACTTCGACAACCAGGACGCCGGCGGAAACATCAAATACTGGCGCCCCCAGAAACCCGACGGCCGCTGGCGCTGGATTCTCTACGATACCGACTGGGGCTTCGGCCTCCACGACCCCCGCGCCTACCGCAACAACAGCCTGGCATTCCACACCGAACCCAACGGACCCCACTGGCCCAATCCGCCCTGGAGCACCTTCATCCTGCGCAAACTGCTGCAAAACGAAGGCTTCCGCTACCGCTTCGTCAATCGATTTTGCGATCACCTCAACACCACCTTTGAACCCGATCGCGTAGCCGCCTTCATCGACTCGCTCTACGCCGTATACGAGCCCGAAATGCCGCGCCACCTCGGGCGCTGGCGCTTTACCCGCCAGGAGTGGCAGGCCGAGGTCGCCGTGCTCTATGATTTTGCGCGCCAACGCCCGGCCTATATGCGCCGGCACTTGCAAGACTACTTTCGCACCGGCGACCCCCGCCAGATAGAGGTTGCAGCCTCCCCCGGCGGTAAAGTACTCGTCAATGAATACCTCCAGGTGGGTAGCCGGGGCATGTCGGGCTACTACTTCGCCAACTGCCCCGTCAGCCTCCGCGCCCTGCCTGCCTATGGCTACCGCTTTGCCCGATGGGAGGGCGACGCCGACGATCCGCTGGAGCGAACCATGCTGCTCAAGCTCAAAACCGACCGCGCCTATCGCCTCAAAGCCGTTTTTGAACCCTTCCGCGACCCCCACGAGGGCCAGGTCGTCATCAACGAAATATGCGCCCGCAACCGGCAAACGGGCGACTGGATAGAAATTCACAACCGATCCGATAAAACCATCGACCTTCGGGCCTTTGTACTCAC
This sequence comes from uncultured Saprospiraceae bacterium, assembly GCA_964406855.1. Lineage (GTDB taxonomy): Bacteria > Bacteroidota > Bacteroidia > Chitinophagales > Saprospiraceae > JAUMBM01. The sequence goes on along the minus strand of CAYOTJ010000232.1, from coordinate 4,463 downwards.
CGATTTTACCCACGAGTTCATCTTCCCGGAGGCTACCCTGGCGCCCCACGATTACTTAGTGGTATGCCGCGATGCAGCTAAGTTTCGCCAGGTGTTCCCCGAAGCCTATCAGGTGGTCGGCGGCCTCGATTTTGGCCTGCACAAGCGCGAGGAGCGCCTGGGTCTGTACTCGCCCTTAGGCGCGCTCGTCGATAGCATCGGCTATCGGCTCCCGCCTCAGGACAGCGCCTTTACCATCAGCCTGCTGCTGCCCGATCTCGATAATGCCGACCCCGAAAACTGGGAGGCCCGGCCCGGCAAAGGCACCCCCAACGCCCCCAACCCCTACTACCTCGAAAGCCGGGTGCGCTTGGCCCAGGCGCGCTGGCTGCGCTGGGGGCTGGGCGCCGGACTGCTGCTGCTGGCGCTCTATGCCTGGCGGCGCGGCAGTCCCGCTACGGAGCGCGAAGAATAATTTTTTCTAACAACAGGAATTTACCACTACCTTTGCAGCCATGAAACGTTCGGTCGTCCAAGGCGGGTTGAGTGCTCTTTTGCTGCTTGGTATGCTGTTCTTCAGCGCCTATCGGCACAATAGCGCCCAAGCCGATCGCGGGCTCAGTACCGCTACCGCCGCCAGTCATAGCCCCGAACTTTCCAACCGCTCGCACAACCTGCTGCCCTTTGCCATAGGCGAAGAGCGCATACCGGGCGGAAATCAGGTCAACTACGCCCGCGCCTCCTGGCTCAAAAGCAAGCTGCCCGCCGCATTGGTCGCCGACGAAGCGCTGCTGCTCAAGGATGTGCCCGCCGCCCTCTATGCCGCCGCTACTCCCCTGCGCCCCTTGGGGCTATCGCCGCCTGACATCATATACCCCTTCCATTATTTCTGGTAATTTAATGAGGTAACCATTTTTTTGGGCCCCGCCGCTTAGCATTTTACTGCTTTAGCACCGCGGGCGGCGCCGGGTGTTCCGCTATTAT
>CAYOTJ010000232.1:0-3490 GCA_964406855.1 uncultured Saprospiraceae bacterium | reverse complement strand
CCACTGCCGTCCTTTGGGGGCCGTCAGCGGCCGTAGCCATACCGCTTCACCCCCTGGTCCGGCAGCCAGCTTTTAAAAGACAATTGTTTCTCTTCAACATTTTCACTGAGTTACCTCATGGATATTACCACCATATTGATCACAGTGCTCTTCCTGGCGCTGTTTTTACTTCCCTTTTTCTATTCGCGCAGCAAGCGACTCGGCCGCAACAAGGCGCTTGTCAATGCGCTCCAATCGCTGGCAGCTTCTTCCGGCTATACGCTTTCGCGCTACGATACCTGGGTCGACTCGGCCATAGGCCTTGATGCCGACCGGCGCGGCCTGGTGTTTGTACGCCTCGAAGATGGCCGGCCTGCCGAATACTACACCGTCAACCTGCGCGATATGGCCGACTGCTCGGTTCAGAACAGCGCCCATGAAAGCAGCGGCGCCGATAAAAAAAAGGTCGTCGATAAGCTCCTGTTGCGCTTGTCGCCCCGAAATGCCAATGCCGCTCCGGTGCTCATTCCCTTTTATGAAGCCAGCCGCACATTCGTACTTCTCAACGAATTGCAATTGGCCGAGGCGTGGAGCCGCCTGATCAAAGAGAAGTTGAAATAACTACAACAAGATTTTTTTTCTGCCACAACAGGAATTTTATCTGGAGTATTTATGTAGGAGGCCTTCCCTTGCCGGTTGCAGGGGGAGGCTTTTTGCATTACTTTTACGGCAAATGATCTTCGGTGCCATGAATAAAATACTGATGTTAATGATGCTGGCCGCCGCCTTCAATGCCGGCCGCCTACATGGGCAGGCCATTACCGCCATCACGTACAACCTGCGCTTCGACAACCCCTCCGACGGCCCCGACGCCTGGCCGGAGCGCCGCAGTTGGCTGGCTGCCCAAATCCGTTTTTACAACCCCGATCTGCTGGGCGTACAGGAGGCGCTGCTCAGCCAACTCCTGTACCTCGACCAGGAATGCCCCGCCTACGCGCGCGTGGGCGTAGGCCGCGACGACGGCGCCGACAAGGGCGAGTTTTCAGCCCTGCTATACCGCCGCGATCGGTTTGAGCTCCTCGGATCGGGCACGTTCTGGCTGTCGCCCACCCCCGAGGGCCCTTCCAAGGGTTGGGATGCCGCCCTACCGCGCGTATGCACCTGGGCCCACTTGCGCGACCGGCTCAACGGCAAGGAACTCTGGGTATACAATACCCACTTCGATCACATAGGTCGCGAAGCCCGCCTCGAATCGGCCCGTCTCATACTCAGCCGCATCCGGGAACAAGCCGGTTCGGCTCCCGCCATACTGATGGGCGACCTCAACGCCACCCCCGACGACGCGCCCATTGCGCTGCTGCGCGCCGGGCTGCACGATACCCGCCAACGCAGCGTCGAGCCGGCCTTTGGTCCGGAGGCTACCTTCAATGGCTTTAAATTTCATGAAATACCCGCCAATCGCATCGACTACATCTTTGTCAACGACCCCTGGCGGGTGCTTCAGCAAGCTACCCTCACCGACTCCCGCAACGGCCATTATCCCTCCGATCACTTCCCGGTACTGGCCCGCATAGACTGGCCGGAGGCAGCAGCCGGATCGCGCGGCGGCCGGCGAGCAAAAAGAAAGCGCGGCTAAGATGGTGTCTTAACCGCGCTTCAAATCAGCAAAATCACCCAAATATAAATCTTGTCAGAGCTGTTTTAGAGCTCCGTAATCTGCTCTTTGTAATCCGTCGTACGGATGCCCATATCGGTGAGGGCCTTAAAACCGCCTTGTACGTTTACCACATCCTGATAGCCCCGGGCTTGCAGGATGGAAGCCGCGATCATCGATCGGTAGCCGCTGGCGCATTGCAGGTAGTAGCGCTTTTCGCGGTCAATTTCGCTCATCCGCTGGTTGAGGAAGTCAAGCGGCAGGCTGTAAGCGCCTTCGATATGCTGGCCATCGTATTCGCTGCTGCGACGGACGTCCACTAAGTTGATGGGAGCGCCGCTGTTGTACAGCTTGAAGAAGTCGCCGGCCGTCATATCGGGCGTCGTTTCTACGTCCATGTCGGCAGCCGCCCAGGCTTCAAAGCCGCCATCGAGGTAGCCGATGGTATTGTCGTAACCCACGCGTGCTAAGCGATCTACCACTTCCTGCTCACGGCCGGGCTCGGTCACAATCAGGATAGCCTGCTGGAGGTCGGTGATCAGAGCGCCTACCCAGGGGGCAAAGGTGCCGTCGACGCCAATAAAGATGGAGCCGGGCAGATGGCCTTTGGCAAAGGCATCCTGATGGCGGGTGTCGATCACCAGCGCTTCTTCCGCTTCCCAGGCGGCCTGGAAGGCACGGGCGCTGAGGGCCTGAAGGCCGCGCTCGCGGATGTCGTCGATGCTTGCGTAGCCCTTGCGGTTCATCACAGCATTTTTCGGGAAGTACTGCGGCGGCGCTACCAGGCCCGTCGTTACTTCCTTCACAAACTCGTCGCGGCCCATATCGGCGCGCAGGGCGTAGTTGAACTTCTTCTGGTCGCCCAGCGAGCCCATCGTTTCTTTGGCCATCTTTTTACCGCAGGCCGAGCCGGCGCCGTGGCCGGGGTATACGATAACCTCGTCGGCTAAGGTCATAATTTTATTGCGGAGGCTATCGAAGAGGAAGCCGGCCAAGTCTTCGCGGGAGAGGTCCGACTTTACCGCCAGGTCGGGGCGGCCAACATCGCCGAGGAATAGGGTGTCGCCCGTAAAGATGGCGTAGTCTTTGCCGTCTTCGTCGCGCAGCAGGAAGGTCGAACTTTCCATGGTGTGACCCGGCGTATGCAGCACTACAATGCTGGCGTTGCCTACCTTTAGCACTTCGCCGTCGGTAGCTACGTGGGCCTCAAATTCGGGCTTGGCCGTAGGGCCGTAAACGATGGCGGCGCCGGTTTTTTTGGCAAGATCAAGGTGGCCCGATACAAAGTCGGCATGGAAGTGGGTTTCCAGCACATATTTGATCTGGGCGCCATCGGCTTTGGCCCGTTCGATGTAGGGCTCTACATCGCGGAGGGGGTCAATGATAACGGCTTCGCCGTTGCTTTCAATGTAGTAGGCAGCTTCGGCCAAACATCCCGTATACAACTGTTCAACCTTCATGGTTAAGGCTTTTAATTGTGTAAAAAAAGTGGATGGATTTATCCGGCGCCGCTCCGGTTTTGGGCGCCCGGGTGGTTGGTTGGCCTTTGCCACCAACAACAAAGCTAATTGGCTGCCATCAATAGAAAGGTGATTTTCATTTCGCCTTCCGGTGATTTTTGCAGCAGATGTTCCGGTTGCTTTGTTGAAGCAAAGGTAGGGGCGGGCCTGGCCCCATTTCTGTGAAGAGCATTACGAAGGCAGGTGATAATTGTCACCTCGGTCAAAGCGGCCTCAGGTCAGCTTTTTATGCACATGATAAGTCTCAAAGTCTTCGCGCTCAAGGGTAAAGCCCGCTTTCCGGAACAGCCCGATCATGGGTTGGTTGGTAGCCAGCACCGAGGCGTGAATGTGCAAC
>CAYOTJ010000231.1:0-6251 GCA_964406855.1 uncultured Saprospiraceae bacterium | reverse complement strand
GGTCAAAGGCCAGTGGGTTGAAGTTGGGGTTGCCGTCGAAAATGCCATAGTAGTCGTCGGCAGCGTAGCCCGAAATTTCACTTGAGGAATTATTTTCGTAAACCGGTATGAAGTTTTTCCCCAGATTGGGATAAATGCCCCGGCAATCAAAAGAGCCGTCGCCTACCAGCAGCAGATAGCGCAATGAGGGCGCGCGCTGGTATACCATATATACAAAGTCGCGGATGGCCGTGGGGTCTACCTTACCGCTGGAAAACTCAGGGTAGACGAGGTTGATGTCGATGGTTTTGACATCTAAGCCCGAAAAACTGCGCCGATGCTCAGCCAGCCGCTCTGCCGACGCCTGAAAGTCGGGGTGGTAGATGATCAACATCTCCGCAGCCGTAAGTGCGTGCAGATTCTGAGACTGCATTTTGCCCATCGCTTCGGGCTGGGGCAGGTTATCCGCCGGACGGAAAGCCACAAACTCCCGCAAGGTAGAAGTTTCTGCACCAAACTGTAAGACGCCTCCGCTCAGGGTGGCCTGCTGCCGTTCGGGCTGAAGGGGGTTGGTAATGTCCCAAACGACCACCTGATCATTTGCGTCGCTAAGGCGAAAGGTAGTAGCCAGATTATCTGTTGAACGCGTATCGCGGAAAACCAACTGCCCGCTCCCCGGCCAGCGCAGCGCGCAGCGCGCCGTCATTTGCAGATAATCCAACCAGCCTTCGCTCACCTGAGCGCCAGAGGGAAAAGGATAACGAAGCGTGAGGTCTACCTGCTCAGCCGTCAGGTTCACAGCCGTGCTCAAAAAGGCGCTATTTACAACCGGATTGGTAATTTCCGAGATGGAGCCATCAATGGGTACCGATGCCGCTACCCCGCTCACAAAGGTCTGGCCATTATACACAACCTGAAACGAGCTGGTGCGGGTGGCACGCAACCCCATCACTGCCTCCAGTTGGGCCGGCTCATTGGTGATGAGCCCCGAAAAGTTGAAGACAGAGCGGAACGTCTGCTCTCGTCCTATTTTGTAAAATTCGCCATACCAGGTTTGCCCGCCAGGCGTTTTTCCAACGGCATACAGCGGGTTGATGAGCTCCTTTTCATAGCGCTGCACCCAGTCGAACGCATCGGTGGCAGCCGTAGCGCTTACACTGCTGCGCTCTATAGTGCGCAACCCCTGGCCGGAGCCCACTTTTAGGAAGTAGTGGTTGCGAGTATCGTAAATATTGGTCTGCCGGATGAAGCGCTCATCATCAGCATCGTAGCGCCAGCGATGCGGGCCCTGCGCATAAAAGACAATATAGTCTGAAGCATCAAAGCGGCCATCGGCCTCGCCGCTGACAAAAATGTGGTTTTCCACCAAATCATCGGGGCGTTCTGCATATATGTGCTCAGGCAAGTGCCCGCCTCCGTTGCCATATATCTTAATGGTGCGGGGGTCAATATTGTCGAGGTTGGCAATGCCAAGCGTGTTTTTAAGGTAGCTATAGGTAAGCTTGTATACTCCGTCTTCGCTTACAGCCATGCGGTAAACCTCCCCATCGCTGAGCACAGAGTTCTCCGTAAGTGGGCCACGAGCAACACCCGTGCGCGGCTCGCGATAAATGCGCAGACTGATTTGGGTAGCCCGCAGGTAGCGACCATCGCGCATCACAATCGGCACGCAGCTCACTTTTCCGCGGTAGCCGCTTTCAGACAAACTGCTGAGGGCATAAAAGCGCAGCTCTTCACCTAAGCGCTCGTCTTCCGGGCCCGGTTTTTTATCAAAAGGCTCAAACTGCGCATCTACTACTTCCACGCGCAAAGCGCCCGGGCCATCAATGCCAAAGCGCTCTATCCAAACCGGTAGCTGGGGGGCGCTATCGTCGAAAATAGCCCCGTCAAAACGCCAGCGCTCAAGGACATAGCCATTTTCGCTGCGGAAGCGCTCAGGCTCGTCTGCCCACTCAAGGGTAGAGCGAACCAAGGTTTGGGCCTGCGCACGAGCAGCAGGAAGCAGGGCGACGCACAGGGCCGCATACGGTACGGCAAAGAGTAGTAGCTTTTTCATCATCCGACAAAAATACGATAGATCAGGAATCATTACCAAAACGACACAGCTATAGGCGTATTGTTTTTTAACATTACGCCTACAGCGAGCCTCTGGATTGGCAAAACACCATAAAACTCAACAGTTGAAGGCCTTTGCAGTTCGATATATTGGCCGGCTTATCCATCTTAATGGTCGGCCGTGCTACTTTTAACGCAGCCCGGCTTGCGCGGTCGGTTTAGCTTTATTAGCTTTAAGGCCCCTTAATCCCAGCAGATTCAATAAGCATACTTCATCCAAGTGCGAGCAATTTATGAGAATGTACTGCACACGCTTAATTATACTGGCTTTTTTTGCGGCGGCGGTCCTCGGCGCCCTAAAGGCGCAAGACCCTATCTTCAGCCAGTTCTATGCCGCGCCCTTACAGATCAACCCCGCTTTTACGGGTATTACTTTTGCGCCCCGCATCAGCCTTAACTATCGGAATCAATACCCCAATTGGCCAAATGCCTACATTACTTATGCAGCAGCCTACGAACAAAGCATTGAACAGCTCAACAGCGGCTTTGGCCTAATGGTTATGGCCGATGCCGAAGGCGACGGCGTATATAAAACCAATTATGCCTCCGCCTTCTATGGCTATCGGGTGCGGTTTAGCTCCAACCTCTACGCCCGCTTCGGGCTGGAAGCAGGCCTCCTGCAAACTACCGTCGACTGGGATCGGCTGGTGTTTGGCGACCAACTCGACCCCCTCACCGGCTCTGTGGGCAGCGGCGGAGGCGTCAACCCCACTGAGGAAGAGCGCCCCTCTTCGCTGCGCTCTACCGTCTTTGACGTATCCGCAGGCCTGCTCATCTACAGCGGCCCTTTCTATGGAGGCGTATCCCTCAAACATCTCAACACCCCCGATGCCAGCATCCTTCAGGAAAATAACAACCTCCGCGCCGGCCGGCCACTGCGCGTAACCGTACACGGAGGCGCTGAATTTCCCATTGGGCCGCGCAATAAGGCCGGCGCTCCGGCGTTTATTTCACCGAACCTGATGCTGGCCAGCCAGGGTGATTTCAGGCAGCTAAACGTAGGCGCCTATGCAGGCTTTGGACGATTTTTTGGCGGATTATGGTTCCGACATGCCTTTGGTAATCCAGATGCCGCTATCTTTGCCCTCGGCTTTCGCGAAGGCGTGTTGCGCATCGGCTACAGCTACGACCTGACAGTGTCCCAACTCGCTGCCGTTCCCGGCGGAGGAGGAGGCGCTCACGAAGTGTCGCTGACCATCAACCTGAGCGATAGCAAAGCCATCCAACGCCGGCGAGCAGCCGGCCGCTGGAATGATTGTTTTAATATGTTCCGCTAATATGCCGCCGAAATGTTAAAGTTCTGCGATTTTAACGGGCTATTTTAGCATCAGTCGTTGCACAAGTAGTTTTTCTACTATATTTGTAGGTCGATTCGCAAAATCAAACTCGGTAAACGGAATGAAAAATCTGTTGAAGTTAAGCCCTCTGTTCTTGGGGCTCGCGCTGGTCTTGGGCTCATGCTCCAAGGGCGAGCGCTCCGCAACAACCGGATGGAAGTACAATGACACCAAGTGGGGTGGTTTTGAAAAACTCACCGACTATGAAGGTCAGGATACTGGTCCCAATCTGGTACTTATTCCCGGCGGTACATTTGTTATGGGTTACACCGAGCAGGACGTAACTTACGACTGGAACTCTATACCGCGCCGGGTAACGGTTTCGTCCTTCTACATGGACGAAACGGAAGTCTCCAACATCAACTACCGCGAATACCTCTACTGGGTACGCCGCGTGTGGGGTGAAAGCTATCCGGAAGTCTACCTCAATGCCCTGCCCGATACCCTGGTATGGCGCGAAGAGCTGGCTTTCAACGAGCCGCTCGTAGAAACCTACTTCCGCCACCCCTCTTACGACGACTACCCCGTAGTAGGCGTAAGTTGGCTTCAGGCTAACGAATTCTGTAAGTGGCGCACCGACCGCGTCAACGAAGCCATCCTCGTAGAAAAAGGTATCCTTAACCTAAATACGGAGCAACGCGACGAAGATAACTTCAACACCAAATCGTACCTCGTAGGCCAATACCAAGGCGACGTACGCAAAAATCTCAAAGACCTCCAAACCGGCGGCGAACGCCCCGTGCGCTTTGAAGATGGTATCGTACTGCCCGAGTACCGCCTCCCCACGGAAGCTGAATGGGAATATGCCGCACTTTCGCTCGTCGGCAACCAAAGCAATCCCAAGGATGAAATGTACTCCGACCGCCGCCTGTACCCCTGGAATGGCAATACCGTGCGCTATCAGGTGCGCGACCGCTATCAGGGCGACATCCTCGCCAACTTTAAGCGCGGCCGAGGCGACTATATGGGTCTTGCCGGCAATCTCAACGACAATGCTTGCCCCACAGCCCCCGTACGCGCCTACCTGCCCAACGATTTTGGTCTCTATAACATGGCCGGTAACGTAAACGAATGGGTTCTTGACCTCTATCGCCCGCTGACCTCGCTTACCCTCAGCGACGTGGAAAACCAAGACATGAACCCCTTCCGCGGCAACAACTTCCAACACCTTGAGCTGGAAGAAGACGGGCGCCCGGTTGAAAAAGACAGCCTGGGCCGTCTCCGCTATCGCTACCTCGAAGAAGACGAGGCCGCTAACCGCGAAAACTATAAGCGTGGCGACGTGTACAACTACCTCGACGGCGACCAACAGTCGGAAGCCGCCTATGAGTATGGCCGCCACACCCTCATCAGCGATAAAGCCCGCGTATACAAAGGCGGCTCTTGGTCTGATCGCGCCTACTGGCTCTCGCCCGGCACCCGTCGCTTTAAAGACGAAGACCGCGGCGACCGCGCCATTGGCTTCCGCTGCGCCATGATCCGCATGGGCGCCCCCACGGGCAACGGCGAAACCAGTGGTAACGTCTTCAACGCAGGCCGCAAACGCGGAGGTTCCAGCCGTCGCTACAGATAAGCCCCGAGCTGCTGCGAAACTTTTTCGCAAAAAGTCCCTATATTGGATCGTCCGATGTAGGGACTTTTTTGTTATTTCCCCGAAGTTTTACTCCACCCATTATATGACAACCACAACTGAACTGTACGAAAAGTACCTGCAACATTCCCGAATCACTTTTGATACCCGCAAGTTGCAGCCCGGCGACATCTTCTTTGCACTCAGGGGAGACCTCAATGATGGCAATGACTACGCCGCCCAGGCCTTAGCCGCCGGCGCCGCTTACGCCGTCATCGACCGGCCCGAACTCGCCGACCGCGATCCCCGCTTCCTCCTCGTAGCCAATAGCCTCAAAGCTCTGCAAGACCTGGCACGCCACCATCGCCGCCAGTTTCACATCCCCGTCATCGGCATTACCGGCAGCAACGGAAAAACCACCACTAAAGAGCTGGTCACTGCCGTCATGGCCATCCACTACCGCAACACCCACGCTACCGCCGGCAACTACAACAATCACATCGGCGTACCCCTCACGCTATTGGCTATGCCGGCCAGCACCGAAGCCGCCATCATTGAAATGGGCGCCAATCACCAGGGGGAAATCGATACCCTCTCGCGCATCTGCGAACCCACCCACGGCATCATTACCAACATCGGAAACGCCCACCTCGAAGGATTTGGCGGCATCGAGGGCGTAAAAAAAGCCAAGTCTGAACTCTATCGCTTTCTCGCCGAGCGCGATGGCGTAGCCATCATCAATGGTGATGAAAACTTCCTCCTCGACCTCGCCGCCCCCGTAGCCCGCAAGATCGTCTACCAGCGCAGCAACAACCCCCACCCTACCCACAAACCCGCTGAAATAAAACTCATCGCTACCCACCCCTTCATCCGCTACGCCTTTCTCGACGAAGACGGAACTCTGCTGGAAGGCGACGCCCACCTATCCGGCGAGCACAACTTCAACAACGTCATGACGGCCGTAGCCGTAGGTAAATATTTCAAAGTGCCCGGAAAAAAAATCTGCGAAGCCATCGCCAACTACATCCCCGGCAATAACCGCTCTCAAAAGCTCGAAAAAAACGGCATTATCTTCCACCTCGACGCCTATAACGCCAACCCCAACAGCATGCAAGCCAGCCTCCACAACTTCGCCCAGGCTGAAGCCCCCTTCAAAGCGGCCTTTCTCGGCGATATGCTCGAACTCGGCGAAGTAGCGCCCGCCGAACACCTGCGCATTGCCCAACTTGCCCTATCATTGAATTTCAACC
>CAYOTJ010000230.1:0-6272 GCA_964406855.1 uncultured Saprospiraceae bacterium | reverse complement strand
CATCATGGACTATCACTTTACGGCAGGCATAGAGAAGAAATTTGACGATGTAGCCGAGGGTAAGCAGGATTGGCGGGCCATGCTCCGCGATTTTTATGGCCCGTTTCATCAGCAGGTAGAGGAAACTTCCTCGTCTGCCGACCGGGTGAGCCGCGAACGCGTACTGGGCGTTGATGCCGCTACCGGGCACACCCTGCTCACCCGCCTGTCGCGCAATGGCCCGGTTGTGCAGTTGGGTACGCCCGAAGAGCTCGGCGAGGCCAAGCCGCGCTACGCTAACCTCCCGCCGGGTACCTCCATGGAAACGATTGGCTTTGAAGAAGCTATGAAGCTTTTTGAGCTGCCTCGTACCTTGGGCAGTTATGAAGGCGGAGAAGTGTCGGTAGGCACGGGGCGCTTTGGCCCTTATGTGCGCTATGGCGAGAAGTTCATCTCGCTGGCCCGGGGCGAAGACCCCCTGAGCGTAGATATGGAGCGCGCCATTGAGCTGATTGTGGCCAAACTCAAAGAAGACGCGCCCATCACCCTGTACGAGGGCTTGCCCATCACGAAAGGCAAAGGCCGTTTTGGCCCTTTCATCAAGTGGAAGGACCTTTTTGTGAATGTGACCAAAAAATACGATTTCGACCACCTCAGCGCTGCCGATGCCATTGAGATACTGGAGGCAAAGTTAGAAAAGGAAGCCAATCGCTACATTCAGCAGTGGCCGGATGAAAAAATCTCCATTGAAAACGGTCGTTGGGGGCCTTATATTCGCTTTGGCAAGGAGAACGTCTATCTACCCAAGTTGAACGGGGAAAAGATGAATGCCGAACAAGCGGCTCTGCTCTCACTTGATGAGGTAAAAGCCATCATAGAAAAGGCATTGCCCGGCGCGTTGGAACAGGCGGCTAAAAAGCCGGCGCCCAAGAAGAAAGCAGCCGCACCAAAGAAGAAGTAACTCAAACCAAAGCGCGCCGATAAACGCGCTAAACGAATCATAACATGTCTGATAACAAACAAAATAACCAGCAGATCAACATTGAGCTGCCGGAAGATATAGCCGAGGGAGTATACTCCAACTTAGCTATTATTTCACATTCCAGCGGCGAATTTGTTGTTGATTTTATCCGCATGGTGCCCAATGTGCCCAAGGCCAAAGTAAAATCGAGGATCATTCTTACGCCTCAACACGCCAAGCGGCTATTGCGCGCTATGGCTGATAATGTCAAGCGCTATGAGGCGCAGTTTGGGGTTATCTCCGAAACCGACCAGCATCCAACCCTTCCGCCGATGTCGTTCAATAACCCGACGGCCCAGGCTTAGGGGAGTTGGATGTGAGGAGGCGAGCTGCGCTTGTGTTTTGGACCAGGGGGCGCAGCGGTATGGCTGCCTGCCCTGCGGCCCTCAAAAGGACGCGGGGCAGGCAGCCATAATAGCGGAGCACCCGGCGCCGCGCAAGGCGCTACGCGAAGGTAAACGCTATGCGGCGGGGCCCATAAAAAAAATCCGCTATTGAAAATCAACCAGCTCAATTTCAAAGACCAGCACGGAATTGCCGGGTATGCCCGGCAGCGACTGCGAGCCATAGCCCAAAGCTGAAGGAACGTAAAACTTCCCCTTGCCGCCCCGGCCCAACAGCGGAATGCCGATGCGCCACCCTTGGATCAGGCTCTGTAACAGGAAGTTGCGCGTTTCTGTGCCCGTCGTTTGATCAAAGACGTAGCCATCCCGCAGCATACCTTTGTACCTAACCCGAACTTCGTTGCTCAGGGCGGGCTTTTCGGAACCGCCGGGTGCTTCGATGTTATAGAACAAGCCCGAGGGATGCTCTGTGGCGGTGAGGCCATTGTCGGAGAGATACTCCAAAATAAGATCCCGGTCTACTTCTTCCTGAGGTACAACGTCCTTCTGACATCCCAAGCCCAGCAATAGCGCGCCGGCCAAGGTCAAAAACCAGAGTTTTCGCATAGCTTATTGGTTTATTTGCCGGCAAAAATAAGGATATGCTTTGGCTTATTCTCATACAAATGGCCATACAGCGCGGGTTATTGAATCCGAAAATTTCATTATCGCGCAAATTCTGCTAACTTACCGGCTAAAATCGCAGTACCTATGGATTTGAACTTTCTCGTTTTTTTGGATGCCGGCCACGGCGGCCTCGATGCGCAAAACCGCTATGTTACGGCGCCCAGCAAACAATTTCGCCACGGCACCACGGGCTTTCACAGCAACGGCTGGTTTTATGAAGGCGTTTGGAATCGCACCCTGACCAACCGGGTGGCGGCCAAATTGGACCGGCTGCGCATTCCGTACCTCATGGTTCATCACGAATACATAGATACTCCGTTGGCGTATCGGGTAGATATGGCCAACTGGTACCACGATAAGGTCAAGAAGACGGTTTATATTTCTAACCATAGCAATGCCGCCAATGGGCAGGCGCGGGGTTTTGAGGTGTATACTTCTCCCGGGCAAACCCGCTCGGACGACATAGCCACGCTGCACTGGAATAATGTTAAAGAGCTGTTGGGCGACCGCATCCGCTACCGCGAAGACCGCGCCGACAACGATCCGGATCGCGAAGCTAACTTTTATGTGCTTACCAAGTCGAAAATGCCGGCTATCCTTATAGAGCATCTCTTCTTCGACAATCTGGAGGACGCCAAATTGTTGTTCGATGATGATATTCTCGACCGGTTTGCCGAAGCGCAGGTGCGTACCATCATACAGGCGATGGGAATACTTTAACCGGGCGGGCGTTATTTTGTGAATGATTTATTCGTTATGAAATATAGGTTTGCGAGGCTGCTCGCTGCTTTCTGGCTGGCTGTGTATCCGCTCTGGGGGATGTTGGCTCAAACGACGACGTCTCTTCAGAACATCTCTACCTTTGTGTTAGACAATGGTCTGCGCGTGGTGCTGCTGGAAAACCACGACAGCCCCGAAGTGGCTTTTCGCCTGTGGGTAGATGTGCCGCTTCGGCTCGAAAAACAATGGGCCGGAGTATCGGCCTTGGCAGGAGCTATGCTCACAGCAGGCGCTCTGGCTTTGCATAAGGGGCGGATCAGCGCTTTGGCCGACGGCTTGGGCGCTACCCTGCGCAGCGATGCCAATGGCGTCTGGATATCGGGCGGCAGCAGATACAAAGAGCCTATGATGGCGCTGTTGGCCGAGCTCTCTTTGAGGGCTACTTTTCCCGACTCTGCCTGGAGCGCCGTGCAGGAAGCTTATCTCAAACAATTAGCCGGCCAACTCGATAAGCCCCGCGGCATTGTGCAGGGCGTAGCCCGTGCCGTCACCTATGGAGAGGCGCATCCTTATGGAGAGCGCCCCGAACCGGCCAATGTGCGCCAGATCAGGGCCGATCAGGCCCGAGCGTACTACAAGCAGTATTTTTTGCCTTCCTTGTCATTCTTGGTCATGGCCGGCGACATCAATGGCGCGGAGGCGCGTCGATTGGCGGAGTTGCATTGGGGGGGCTGGCCCCGGCAGGATGCGTTTAAAGAGTTTTTCTCCCGGCCCGAACCGCCCATTGCGCTGGAAGTGGGCTTAGTGAGCATGAGTCAGGCCGATAGCGCCTGTTTTGAGCTGGCTTATCCTTTGCGTCTCAAGCCGGGCACGCTCGATGAGCTAAGAGCCAATGCGCTTTCCATCATTTTCAGCGAGCGATTGCAGCAAGCCTGGCCTGCGGCCGGCGCTTATGCCGCCTGGCAGGCCGATGTGCATTCGGGGTACTTTCATTTGGGGGGGTGTAGCCCGCCGGGGCAGTTGGATAGTCTGATTCAAAGAGCTTCCGCAGAGTTGACCCGCCTGAGGCAGGAGCCGGTGACGGAGGCAGAGCTCTTGCGGGCCAAAGCCATTATGGAGGCCGGCTATACGGCCGGTATTGCCCACTCTGATGGCTGGGCGGATATGGCCCTTAAGACGGTGCGCTTCAGGCTTCCCGTGGATTTTTATCCGACGTATTCCGACAAAATAGGCCAACTTTCGGTAGCCGACCTGCTGGAGGTAGCCCAAACCTTTGTGCGCCCCGAACAAGCTAACCTCATAGTAGTAGGCCCTCCGGCCATAGCGGAACGCCTCAGGCAGTTCAGCGCCGAAAAAAAAGTGAGGCATTACGATGTTTATGGCCATGAGCTGCAAATGGCCGGCAGCCTGCTACCGGAAGGGCTCAGCGCCGACGACATCATACAAAATTACATAGACGCCATTGGCGGTATGGAAAAGCTGGAGGCCGTGAGCAGTATACAGCAGGTGATGTTCACTACGCTTCAGGGCCTGGATATGGAAATGAAGCTCATCAAGCGAAGCCCCGGGCAGTTGGCTATAGAAGTTACAGCCGGCGATCTTCTCATCAACGCTACGCGCTTCGATGGCGAAAAGGCTATGGTGGCGGTAATGGGGGATACCCAACGCGTCGATCGGCAGGGGCTTATTGACCTGCGCGACCAGGCGCTACTCTTTCCCGAGCTTACCTACGCCGCCAATGGCTATTCGGCAGAATTGGTAGCTTCCGACATCATTAACAACACTCAGGTCTATGTTGTAGACATCACCGGCCCGGAGGGGATTGCCAAAACGGAGTACTACGATGCCTCAACCTGGTTGAAGGTGAGAACAGTGGTGACCCGTGGTGAAATAACAGCCGTGAATGATTATGCCAGTTATCAGGCCGTTGATGGCATACTCTTTCCATTTATACTCGTCAGCACCGGGCTTACCCCTCAGCCCATAACCTTTGAGATCGAGCAAATCGATTTGAACAAACCGCTTGACGATCAGTTGTTTCGTGTACAAGAATAACCATTGCGTATGATTCAGGTATTTGTCACTGGCGGCACTTTCGACAAGGACTATAACATGATCACCGGGCAGTTGTACTTCCGCGATACCCATCTGCCCCAGATGTTCGAGCGGGGCCGAAGCGGCGTCGAAGTTGACGTCAAAACCCTGATGATGGTGGATAGCTTAGAGATGACCGATGCCGACCGCGAGATCATAGCCCACAACTGCCGGCGCTCGGTGAACAGCCGCATCCTGCTCACTCATGGCACCGATAAGATGGTGCAAACAGCCCGCTATTTAGCCAATTCGGATATTGAAGGCAAGACCATTGTGCTTACAGGCGCCATGATCCCTTACGCTTTTGGTACTTCCTCCGACGGCTTCTTCAACCTCGGCAGCGCCTTAGCTTTTGTACAACTGCTGCCGCCCGGGGTTTATGTAGTGATGAACGGTCGCTATTTCGACTGGCATAATGTTCAGAAGAACACCAAAACAGGTATCTTCGAAGAGCTGCAACATGCCTGAAAACAGACATCCCGAAAATCCGGCATAACCGGAAATTCGGGATGAATAAAAGAGGAAAGGGAACTTCGTCATAGCGGTCTTCAGTGGGGCAGGCGTTCAACAGGGTAGGTTCAAAGGTCAAGACAGGTGGTTGAGACCTCGGCGCGCTCAGCTTAGATGATCTCGCGATAATCCACTAAGCGGGCTTGCAGCGAGGGTTTCAGTTGGTCGGCGGCCTGCAAAATCAGCAGTTCATCCGACGGAAACGGAGCGGGACGATTGCCGATCCGGTAACGGGTGTCGTTACTCAGGGCGCGCTCGTCGCCGCGGAAAGTGGAAGCGTAATGGTCGAATTGGGCAGAGGCTGCAATGGGTTGGCTGCGGATGATCTGTTGGGTACGCAGATCTACTACCTCCAACGTAGCTTGTACATCGGCCTGCTTAAACTGCTGTACTTCTATTACCCAGGCTTTTACGATCACCCGGCGCGGCGTTTTTATATCGTTGCCCAGTGAGTCTTTCAGTACATTGCCTTTGTCGTCGAGTACATAGTCGAAGCCGTCTTCGATTTCTTTGACATCTGTGTATTCGCGTTCGCGCACCATCTCGGGGCTTACGGCTATGCCATTGATGCGCAGGGTCATGCGATAGTCGTAGGTGAAAGCGGCTTGGGGGTTGAGGTGGTATTGCTGCCAGAAGCTGTTAAGTTCGGCCGTATTGAGTTGGCGCAGGCGGCGCTCAAATTCCACAGGGGCAATGATGCCGGCGCTGTTTTCTACGGCTACCAGCACATTTACGGTACCCAATTGGCGGGCGGTGCGCAGCAATTCGTTTACATCCCGGTAATCGCGGAAGTAAGTGCGGGTGCTTTCCAGCTCGCGATAAGCGGCGCGGGCAGCCATTTTATCGTCGTGTTCGCGGGACTGAGCAAGCAGGGTGCGGGCGCGGTCGTAGTGATAGGCTGCGGCATTGTTGCGGCTCTCGCGCTCCAGGTCTTCAAT
>CAYOTJ010000229.1:0-6279 GCA_964406855.1 uncultured Saprospiraceae bacterium | reverse complement strand
ATTGTCTACAAAGGCGCTGTTTACAAAAACAATGGCGCTCAGGCCTCTCTCTTGCAAGATTGGCGCAGCCACATCGTATACCTCTCGCAAAACGTCGTCGAAACTGATGAGCACCGAAGGGCGGGCAGGTTTTTTTCCCTGTTGCGCCAACGCCAACAGTTCCGCAACACTTATGGGCGTGTAGTACTTCAGGTAATAATCGATGTCGCGACGAAACGCGGCAACAGATTTCACCGGGTACAAATGGCGAATATGCGGGCCGGGTTGATCGGCCACCAGATGATAAAACGGCATAATAACGCCCATCTGATTGAGCCGACTAACCCAGCCCGGCGAAAGCCGGGCGGCCAAAGGAGCTGCCCAGCGCAAAAAATGCGATTTTATAGCCATAAACGACTACCTAAGCAAGGTCGTTTGGCCCGTAAAACGTTCCGTACGGCCATCGGGCATAAGCGCATCCACCTGCCAGATGAAAACGCCGCCATTGAGTGGTTTGCCGCGATAAGCGCCATCCCAGCCTGCGTTTTCGTCATTGACATCAAAATCATCGCGCTGGAAAATGAGCTCTCCCCAGCGATCAAAAATGCGGAAGGTAAGCACGCGTATCCCAGGCAGACCATGCACCAGCAATAAATCGTTCTCGCCATCGCCATTGGGGGTAAAGCCCGTAGGCGCCAATACCGGAAAGTCTTTGCGCACGACCACCCTGACGAGCGCTTCGGCCTCGCAGCCGTTTTCGTTTTCCACCAACAGGAGGTAGTCGGTCTCATAGAGCGGGCTCGCCCAAGGCGACGGGCAACTCAGACAGCTCAAGGTAGTGGAATCGACCGCTATCCAGGTATAGCCGGATACGGGCAGCGCGCCTTCTACCAAGGGCTCAAGTTGCAAACTGTCGCCATATCTGATTTCTACGCGTTCAGGCAGGGTAACGGTGAGTAAAGGCGGCTCAACAACCTCCACAGAAGAAGTAGTAATTTCACAGCCATTGGCATCCCGCACCAGCACCTGATAATTGCCTGCCAACAGAGCGATAAAAGCAGGGCTTCCGCTAAAAAAGCTTCCGCTGCTAATGCGGTAGCGGTAAGGCGGCGTACCTCCTTCTGTTGCCACATCTATGCGTCCGTCCTTTTCTCCGAAGCAGGTGATATCGGTAGCGCTGATTGTAGTGACGAGGGCCGCAGGCTCTTCAACGGTAACGATTTCTTTTGCTGTACAGCCATAAGCATCCGTGAGGGTCACCTCATAATCGCCGGCCTGCGCCTGTAAGAGCGAATCATTTTGACTGCCATTGCTCCAAAGGAAAGCATAGGGTCGCTGACCGCCCTGTACCTGAAGGGCGATCAGTCCGGTAGATGCGCCATGACAATCAACGTCGCTGACAGTGGATTGCAGGACCAACGGGGCCGACTGTTGTACTTCCCTGGCTAAGTTTTGCAAACAACCGTTGGCATCTCTGACCTGAACGGCGTAGTTCCCTGCGCTGATGCTCGTCAGATCCTCTGTAATGGCGCCCGTTGACCAGAGGAAGCTATAGGGCGGTATACCGCCGGCAGGCAGCAGATTGATGCTACCGCTGCTTTCTCCGGCGCACAATACGTTAACGACTGCTGCATCGAGCAGCAACTGAGCAGGTTGGTTGATGGTGATGGCAGCCGTAGCCGTACACATATTGTCGTCGGTAACGGTGACGACATAAGTGCCGGCAGGGAGGTTAGCCGGGTTGGAGACGGGCGGCACAAGACCATTGTTCCAGGCATAAAAGAACGGAGCCGTGCCGCTGGTGGTTTGCACCTGGATGGCGCCGCTGTTTTGGCCAAAACAAAGAGCATCAGTTGTAGTGAACGCGAGCGCAACCGGAGGCGCCCCGCTCACCAGCGCCTGGGCATTGGCTGTACAACCGTTGGCATCGGCGACCACGACAGAATAGGCGCCGCTTACGAGGCCTGTTATCTGGGGCGTGGTCTGGCCGTTATTCCAGGTATAGCTATAAGGCATGGTACCGCCCAGCGCTATTACTTCCGCTTCTCCGTCGGCGGGGCCATTACACCCCTGGGGTACGACAGCGGTTGAAGCCGAAAGCAAATCGGGCTGCCCTAAGGTAAGGTTTTCAATAAGCGTACAGCCATTGGCATCGGTAAGCGTGAGCGCATGATTGCCGGCGGCTAAGCCCGTAGCAGTTGCCGATTGCTGGCCATTGTTCCAGAGGTAGGTATACCCGCCCGCGCCTCCGCCTGCCAGGGCTTGTATCTGTCCGTTAGCCTGCCCGAAACAGGCCGGCTCTTCGGGAACCAGTGTAAGAGACAACGCAGGGAAGTCTCCAATCTGCCCAGCAGCTGTAGCGATACAGCCATTGGCATCGGTCACCTGCACGCTGATGGGGCCAACCGATAAGTTTCCGAGGCTATCCGTAGCGCCGGGTTGGCTCCAAACAAAAGAATAAGGAGCCGTACCGCCCGCCACCTGAGCGCTGGCAGATCCATCTGCTCCACCGGCACAGCGAACGTCGTAGGTAACGAGGGCTACCGTCAGCACTTCAGGCTGGGTAAGCTGAATCAAGGTATCCAGGGTGCAGCCATTGGCATCGGTTACATTCAAGGCAACGGGGCCTGCAACGAGGGTGCTGGTTTGGGCCGTGCCGGCGCCATTGCTCCAGGCGTAGGTATAAGGCATAACGCCGCCTTGCACTATGGCTTCGCCCTGCCCATTGGCTTCGCCAAAACAAATGGGGGAGTCGAGGGCCACCTGCCAGTTCAACGCAGGCGGTTCGGCTATGGTTAACAATTGCTGTAATTCGCAACCGTTGGCGTCGCGAACAGTGGCACGGTATTCCCCTGCCGGCAGCGCCGGCACTACGTTGGTTGTGCCTACCGTAATTTGGGTATTTACATCTATCCATTCGTAGGTATATGTCGGCGAGCCGCCGCTTGGCGTAATACTCACTTCTCCAGTGGCCGCGCCTGCACAATTGGCGTCACGGGAGGCGCCAACTGCCGTCAGTTCTGTGGGCTCGGCTACCTGGGTTGCAGCCATAGCCGTACAACCGTTAGCATCGGTTACCAATACTTCATAAGTACCCGCTGTTAAAGCAAAGGCCGTATCCCCCAACTGGATGGCAGGATCGTTCCAACGAATATCAAAAGGCGCCGTACCTCCCGATACGGCAGCAAACGCGAGGCCTGTATTTTCGCCAAAACAAGCCACTCCATTGTTTTGGGCTGTTACGACGAGCAGTTCGGGCTCTGCAAGCACGGTATCGAGGGTATACGTACAACCATTGGCGTCGCCTAAGGTAAGAGAATAAGTACCGGCGGCCAGGTTAACCGCTATAGAATCGGCAGTTCCGCCCGTCCAATCGAATACGAACGGGCCTGTTCCATCGGATATGGCCATAGTAAGCGCGCCGTCGGCGGCGCCGTTGCAACTGATGGGTTGTTCAACAACAAAGGAAAAGCCCGGATCCGGCGGTTCGTTCATCACAAAGCTAAGGCTGCCCACACAACCAAAAAAGTCTGTTGCCCGAGCCACGTAGGTACCGGCAACAAGTCCGTCAAAATCGCCTGTCGTATTCTGAACCCCACCGATTTCAAAAGTAAAGGGGCCGGTACCGATATTTACACCTATGGAAATGGCGCCATCCGAGCCTGCAAAACAGGTAACCGGCTCAATGGTGGTAATGGTAAGCTCTGGCGGCGTACAGTTGAGCGAAGTGCAATTAGCCGACACGGGCAAGCTGGGGCAATCGCTGCCAATAACCCGAACGGCAATATTCACCTCCTGCAGGAAGGAAAGGCTGCTTACCTGATGCGAAAGGGCGCCGCTGGCCGGCATCCAGGGGCCTCCGTCAATGCTTACCTCATAGCCGAGATTACCGGGAACATCAGCCCATACAAACTCAACGGAAGTTTCGGTAGCCTGACCGCATAGCACTTCCGACATGGCGAGGGAACTTAGCGGCTCAACGAGCAGGGTATCCGATACCTGGCAGCCGTAGGAATCTTCGGCTACCATAATATAAGTTGTGGCAGTAGTAGGCGCCGTGAGCATAGGGTTGGGGCAATCGGTGCAGCTCAGGCCGGTAGCCGGCGTCCAGTTGTAATTGATTTCATAAGGCGCATTAAAACATATCGACCACTCATAGAGGGTTCCTGTCAGGTTCATGGCATCGTCGACGACGAGAAGATTCCAGTTGCCGTTGGTACGGCGGTTGCCGCTGTCCCAGAGGTCCGACCACACCCCCTCAGGCGCCCAGTCGCCCCGAAAGGGCACTGCCGTGGGAGGCGCTACCGGGCCGGGGAAATTGATGGGCGTTGTGGCGCCCGGCGTAAAACAAGTACCCAGGTAATAATCGAACTGAACGCCGTTGCCGCCGTTGCCGCCATTGTCGGTGGTAAGCTCGATAAACTGGCCATCCGGCCCCTGGAGGAAAATATCGAGGTCGTCAATCCATCGGTGGCTAAGGCTGTCGATACATACCGCTTTAATGACATCGGGCCCCAGCACAGGAGGCAATACGCCCTGTACATTTACAGAAGAAGTGTATTGAATATTGTGTTGTGCAATGTCTAACGGGTTCGTATTGGCAAAGCGGGGCGGTACGGGCAATACGATGGGTATTGCCCCGTCAAGTTGGAGCGGAGCATCCGGGCAAGACTGCAAATCGAGCCCAAGGTCGGGCTTGATCAGCGGATTGTCTTTGACAAGAATAACAAAGGTATCCCGCGTGCAGGGGTCGAGCTGAACGGCAATTTCTATGGTTTCGTCGCCCTCTATGAGGTTATCTTCAATGGCTTCCAACGTAAAGACGGCTATACTGTCGCCTGCCGGAATAGTAATCTGGGTAGGCAGGGGAGAATAGTCGACTCCGTTGAGGGCCGTACCTCCGATGGTATAATCAATGGTAAGGGGCGCTTCGGTGGGGCGTGGCAAAGCGAAGGCAATTTCGCCCGAGCGGCAGCCCTCTGCCAGCCCCCCATCCACATTAAGGCCTGATATTTGCACATCCAGCGAGCCCGTGCCAAAGCTTTTGGCCTCCAGAAAAACGCCGGAGTCAAAGGCGCCGTCGCTTACATCACAAATGACGAGTTTGATGGTATAGGTACTACAAGGCACAACGATGGCTTCTGCCGTAAACACATCCGTATACCCATCGTAAACGGGCATCTGATTGCTGTTTTCATTGTTGTTGTAAAAGCCGCTGTAATTCAGAGAGCCCAATGGCGGCCGGCAGTTTATCTCCGTACCGTTGGCGCCCGCAACGCCGGGGTTTACATTGTTGATGCGCACAGGCAGGTTCGTTCCCGGAACAAGGGCTATGTTGCGACCATTGTTGGCATAGGGGCCCGTGATGCCAGGGCCGCTGATGAAAAAACCAAATATATCATTAAAATCACTACAGACGTACTCGGGATACTCTTCAGAACCAAAGGCATACCGAAACCGGAGGGTGTCGCTATAAGGCCGAAAGGTAATGGTATACTTACAGATGTCATTGACGCCTACGCCCGCCCCGGCAATGGCTTGAAGGTCGGGGTCAGTAACCGTGTTTCCGGAGGAGGGAACGGAAGCCTGGGCACTGCCGGGCGAGTTAACGCCAATGGCCGCTCCCTGAGTGGCCGCGCGCCCCGTAGTAAGTAAGATGCCCCGTTGCATACCTATGGATCCCGATCCGTTGTTAAAAAAGCCAACAGACTGGGGTACGCCCTGGTAAGTGACGTTGAGTACCTCTACTCCATCGCCGAGGAAAATATTGGTGATGAGGTTCTCAGGAGTATAGGGAGGGCCGCTGGTAACTTCCAACGGTTGAGCCGCTAAACTTGCCGCGCTTGTTAACAATATTGCCAGAATGAGTGATTGTACCACTTTAAAGCCGGGTGTAGTTTCTTGCTGCATGATTTTGTTTGTCGTAATTCGGCTTAAAAATAAGCGCTTCGGTCAGTTATCTGGGGTATTTGATCGAAAAAAACCTGTTTTTCGTCCTAGCCCCGATAATTTTGTAGTGATTTTAACTTACGATAAGCTTATCTCATGCGCCAATTTTTCAAATTACTCCTGGCTTCCTGCTTAGGCACTTTAATTGCCCTTGTCTGCGTATTCTTTTTCTTTACAGGCGCATTGAGCGCCCTGGCTAAGCAGGCATCCGATACCAAGGCCATAAGCGCCAATAGCGTCTTAAAAATTAAGCTCGACCAGTCATTGCCTGAGCTTACAGATAATTCAGCCGACGCCCCCTTCAACCTCAATCCTACGGCGGCGGGCATACTGGGATTGCACGACATAGCC
>CAYOTJ010000228.1:0-6307 GCA_964406855.1 uncultured Saprospiraceae bacterium | reverse complement strand
TACCTCGACGATGTAGAAGTGCCCAACATTAACCACTTTGCTACCCAGGGCGCCGGCGGCGGCCCGGTAGGCCTGCTCAACGTCAACTTTATTCGCGAAGTAGACTTCTTCAGCGGCGCTTTTCCCGCCAATCGGGGCAACGCCCTCAGCTCGGTGTTCCAATTCCGGCAGCGCGATGGCCGCAGCGATCGGGTTGGCGCCACTTTTATGCTCAGTGCCACCGACATTGGCGCCACCTTAGAAGGCCCCATAGGAGAAAAGACCACCTTTATGGCTTCAGCCCGGAGGTCGTACCTTCAGTTTTTATTTCAAGCGCTGGGGCTTCCCTTCCTGCCCACGTACAACGACTTTCAGGTAAAGGTCAAGCACAAGTTCGACCAACGCAACGAGCTCACGTTCATAGGGCTGGGCGCCGTTGATCAATTCAACCTCAACCTCGAAGCCAATGAAACCGAGGAGCAGCAGGCTATACTCGACCAATTGCCCTCCTCGCCTCAATGGAACTACACCAATGGCTTAGTATACAAACACTACCGCAACGACGGTTACTGGACGCTGGTGCTGAGCCGCAATATGCTCAACAACGAGGCCGAAAAATACCTCCGCAACGACGATAGCACCGAAGATAACCTGCTGCTGCGCTACCGATCGCAGGAGATCGAAAACAAGTTCAGAGCTGAAGACAACCGGCAACTGGGGGCCTACAAGCTCAACTACGGCTTAGGCTACGAGTTTGTGAAGTTCAATAATAATACCTTCAACCGCATCTTCACCAATGCCGGCCCGCAAGACATCAACTTCAGCTCTGCCTTCTCCATGAATCGCTATGGCTTCTTTGGTCAGATCAGTCGCAAGTGGATGAATGATCGCCTTTCGGCCTCGCTGGGCTTTCGGGCCGATGGCAATGATTTTACCGATGGAGGTGAAAACCCGCTCAGCCAGTTTTCGCCTCGCCTGTCTTTGAGTTATGCCATTACCGAGCGGATATCGGCCAACTTTAATACGGGCATCTACTATCAGTTGCCCTCGTACCTGCTGTTGGGCTATCAGGAGGATGGCCGCTTCGTCAACCGCGACAATGGCGTCAATTATCTGCGGAATGCTCAGGTAGTAGGCGGCTTGGAGTGGAACACCAGCACCAGCGCTAAAATAACCGTCGAGGCATATTACAAAGCCTATACGGATTATCCCTTTCTGCTGCGCGACAGCGTAACTTTGGCCAACTTAGGCGGCGATTTTGGGGTAGTAGGCAACGAGCCGGCCGTACCCCGCAGCGACGGTCGCAGCTATGGTCTGGAGTTTTTGTTCCAGCAACGGCTTTTTAAAGGCTTCTACGGCATAGTGTCTTATACTTTGGGCTGGAGCGAATTTCAGGATCGCAACTTCGACTTCATTCCCTCCTCCTGGGACGCCCGCCACATCGTCAACTTAGCCCTTGGCAAGCGCTTTGGCAAAAATTGGGAGGCCGGCCTCAACTGGCGCTTTCAGGACGGCCTGCCCGCTACGCCGTTTTCGGACCTGTCGAGCTTAGTAGCCAACTGGGACCGCAACGGGCGCGGTATCCCCGACTATGCCCGCCTCAATACCCTTCGCAGCGACGCCTTCAGCGCCATCGACTTCCGAATCGATAAAAAATGGTTCTTTCGCCAGTGGAGCCTTAACCTCTATCTCGATGTGGAAAACATCACTGGCGCCGCCGTAGGCCGCGATCAACTGCTGCTCGACCGCCCCCTCGACGCTGATGGCAAACCCATAGGCGGCGGCATCATCGAAAACCCCGATGCTCCGGCCGCCGAGCAACGCTACCGCTTAAAGACCATTAACGATGCCGTAGGAACGCCGTTGCCGAGCGTGGGGATTATGATTGAGCTGTAGCTCGCCTATGCCTTGTTTTTATAAACATCCAAGGCAGGATTCATGAATCCTGCCTTGGATGTTTATATGTATCCTATGCCGCTTATGAAGCGCTTACCGGAATAGCTATGCCACCGGCTTCCCGCTTGCCGCCTCCATGAGGTCAAACCAATCCTCTCGGTTCAGCGGGAAATCTAAGGCTGTTGTTGCTGCTTTTAGCCTTTCGGGTTGGGTGGTGCCTAATACGGGCAAAATTCCGGAAGGATGCTTCAGAAGCCAGGCCAGCATGAGCACGTCTTCGCGGCCATCAGCCATTTCGCTTAGCTTAGCCGTAAGACGGGTGGGGGCCGAGTCGTCGTGCAAGGCGCTGAAATACCGGCTGCCGCCCAACGGACTCCAGGCCATAGGCCGCATGTGCAGCCGCAGGCATTGGTCGAGGGTTCCATCCCAAAAGGGTTGCCTGTGCAGCAGGCTGCATTCGATTTGATTGGTGGCCACTGGCGTGAGTTGTCGAAGCAGTTTTACCTGATTGGGGGTGAAATTCGACACGCCGAAATGTAATATCTTGCCCTGTTCTTTGAGCGTGGCTATGGCCTCTGCAATTTCGTGGGGGTCCATCAGCGGATCGGGGCGGTGAATGAGCAGCAGGTCGAGGTAGTCGGTGCGCAACTGCCGCAGAGAAGCTTCTGTACTGGCTACAATATGGGCTTTGCCGGTATCGTAACTTTTTACCCGATGGCCGGGCCGGTTGGCCGATATCAACTTGATGCCACATTTGCTCACCAACTGCATTTGGGTGCGCAGATGGCTCTTGCCTGCCAGGGCGGCGCCAAACTCGGCTTCTGTGGTATAATCGCCATAAATGTCGGCATGGTCAAAAGTAGTGATGCCCAGCGAGAGGCAGGTTTCCATCAGCGCCAGCATGCCGTTAGCGTCTAATTTTTTGCCCCATTGCCCCCAAGTCATCACGCCGGCTACCAACCGGGAGAAAAAGGGGCCATTGTCTGAAAGTTGAACGGATGGTACCATAGGACGCTAAGTTAAAAGCTTTATGGAAAAAGCCCAACTTGGCAATTATTAAAAAATCGTTACCTTTGCAAACGAACATTCATTCGTATGAACGATCCTGTATTGTTGGGTTCGGTAGAAACTTCTGTAAATGAGGGCATTGCTACCATTGTATTTGCCCACCCGGCCCATAATTCAATGCCTGGAGCCCAATTGGCCCGGCTGAAAGAAGCCATTGAAGCTGCCGGCGCCAACCCCGGCATAAGGGTCATTATACTGGCAAGCGGGGGCGATCGCACTTTTTGCGCCGGCGCCAGCTTCGATGAGCTGGCTGCGCTGGAAGATTTTCCTGCCGCGCATCGGTTTTTTCTGGGTTTCGCCCACGTTATCAATGCCATGCGTCGTTGCCCTAAGTTTATCCTGGCTAAGGTGCAGGGCAAAGCCATTGGCGGCGGCGTGGGCTTAGCGGCTGCGGCCGATTACTGCGCCGCTACCTCCAGAGCCGATGTCAAGCTCAGCGAGTTGGCTGTAGGTATTGGTCCTTTTGTAGTAGGGCCGGCTGTGGCCCGCAAAGTGGGGCAGGCTGCTTTTCAGCAACTGGCCATCGACGCGGAGTCGTTTCAGTCGGCCGACTGGGCGCTGCAAAAAGGACTTTACCAGGAGGTACTGCCCGATATAGCCGCCTTAGACGAGCATTTGTTGGCATTGGCTCGTCGCTTGGCGGCTTCCAGCCCTCAGGCCATGCGCCGTCTTAAAGAGATTAGTTGGGAAGATGCTACCCACTGGGACGATCTGCTCTACCAACGCGCAGCCATAAGCGGCGAGCTGGTGCTCACAGAGCCTGCCCGCACGGCCATTGCCCGGTTTAAGGGCAAATAAAATGAACAATTGGCGCCCCTGAGGTGTCCATCCAATATCGGGCTTGGCCCCGTTGAGGCTAATGCCAAATAATGACCAAGTTGCCCGAGCTGCCTGTTTCGGCAGGCAGCCGGGTTTATTCCTGCCGCGGGGCAGATATAAGCAGTTGCCATGTACGCCACCACAACTACCAAATCAAAAAAACGCATCGACCACCAGACGTTGTTGCAAGGCTTCGAACTTATGGCCGTCGCCAAGGCCATGACCGACCTCTACGAGGCCAACTTCAAACTGGTCTCTAAATACGTTCATGCTACCAGCCGAGGGCATGAGGCCGTACAGCTATCTCTCGGTATGCAGCTCAAAGCCCAGGACTATGTGTCGCCCTATTACCGCGACGACGCCATGCTGCTGGGTATGGGCTTGCGCCCTTATGAGCTGATGCTCCAACTGCTGGCCAAGGCCAACGACCCCTTCTCCGGTGGCCGTACTTATTATGGTCATCCCAGCCTTCGCCGCCCCGATCTGCCCAAGATTCCGCACCAGTCTTCTGCCACCGGTATGCAGGCCATCCCGGCCGCCGGCGTAGCTATGGGCCTTCAATACCGCGAAATTACGGGCCTGGATCATTGGTCGCCTGAAACCGCTCCTGTAGCCGTATGCTCTTTAGGCGACGCTTCCGTGACGGAAGGCGAAGTGTCGGAAGCTTTCCAAATGGCCGCGCTGCGGCAGTTGCCCATCTTGTTTCTGGTACAGGATAACGGTTGGGATATCTCCGCTACGGCCGCCGAAACGCGGGCGCAGGACGCCTATGAGTACAGTCGAGGTTTCCACGGCTTAGAGGCCATAAAAATAGAAGGCAACGACTTTGAAGCCTGCTATGCCGCCTTCAGTCGCATCCTCGCTACCATGCGCGCCGAACGCCGCCCCTTCCTCGTACACGCCAGTGTGCCCCTGCTCAATCATCATACCTCGGGCGTGCGCCGCGAGTGGTACCGCGATGATCTGGAAGAGCACCAGACCCGCGACCCCTACCCCCTGCTGCGCGCCGAGCTGCTGCGTGCCGGCAGCTCCGAGGCGGAGTTGGAGGCCGTCGAGGTCCGCGCCCGGAGTCGGGTAGAGGCCGATTTCCAGGAGGCTCTCGCCGCACGGGACCCCGAACCCCACGAGCTTTTTGTCCACGACTTTGCCCCTACGCCCATCACCCGGGAAGTAGGGGAGCGCGAGCCCGCTGCCGCGGCCCCCATCGTCATGGTCGACTGTGCCCTGCACGCCATCGAAGAGCTCATGCACGAACATCCCGAATGCCTGCTCTATGGTCAGGATGTCGGCGGCAGGCTCGGCGGCGTGTTTCGTGAAGCCGCTACACTGGCCCAAAAGTTCGGCCACGATCGCGTCTTCAACACGCCCATTCAGGAGGCTTTTATTGTAGGCAGCACCGTAGGTATGTCGGCCGTGGGTCTCAAGCCCATCGTAGAGGTACAGTTTGCCGACTATATCTGGCCAGGCCTCAATCAGCTCTTTACAGAAGTAAGCCGCAGTTGCTACCTCTCCAATGGCAAATGGCCCGTGAGCATGGTGCTGCGCGTACCCATAGGCGCTTACGGTAGCGGCGGCCCCTACCACAGCAGCAGTGTAGAGTCGGTGCTAACCAATATCCGCGGGATAAAAATTGCCTACCCCAGCAATGGCGCCGATCTCAAGGGCTTGCTCAAAGCTGCTTACCAAGACCCTAACCCCGTGGTTATTCTTGAACACAAAGGTCTCTACTGGTCAAAAGTACCTGGCACAGAAGCCGCTCGAACTCCTGAGCCGGCCGCCGATTACATCCTGCCTTTGGGCAAAGCCCGTACGGTACTTGCCGCCACTGACAGCGCCGTAGGCGGCGGCCAGAGTATGCTGGTCGTAGCCTATGGAATGGGCGTTCACTGGGCCGTCAATGCGGCACGCAGTTTACCAGGTCAGGTAGAAGTCCTCGATCTGCGCACCCTGTTTCCCCTTGATGAAGAGGCCATCTTCACCGCCGCCCGCCGCCACGGGCGCATCCTTGTCATTACTGAAGAACCCGTCAATAATACTTTCGCCCAGAGTATAGCCGCCCGCATCCAGCAGGAATGTTTCCGCTATCTGGACGCTCCCGTACAAGTGATCGGCAGCGAAAACCTGCCCGCCATCCCCCTCAACAGTAACCTCGAACACGCTATGTTGCCCAATGCCGAGAAAGTAGGCGAAGCCATGCGCGCATTGCTGGCTTATTAGGGCCGTCCCTTTTGGGGCCCCGCCGCGTAACATTCACTTTTAATATCACCACGGGCGGCGCCGCCGCGTCCTCACTCCGTTCGGCCGGGTAAACGTGTTCCGCTCTTATGCGCTCGTGCCTTACGCATACCGCCACGTCCGCCGTCGCTTCGCTAGTCGGCTACCGCCACGTCCTCGCTGCGCTCATCCGGGTAAACGTCCTCATTGCATTCGGCCGGGTAAAAATCTTCGCTGCGCTCTTCCGGGTACCGCCACGCCCTCGTTGCACTCGGTCGGGTAAACGTCCGCCGTCGCTACGCTAGTCGGCTTAATCTTCGTGCCTCAGCCG
>CAYOTJ010000227.1:0-6331 GCA_964406855.1 uncultured Saprospiraceae bacterium | reverse complement strand
GCGCTGGGGCTCACCATCCATTTTGCGGCGGGCGAGTGGATTTTCACCGAGGTGTCGCGTAAGTTTACGCCCGACAATGTTGAGGCGCTGGCTTTAGACGCCGGCTTCCGGCCGCTGCTTATGCGACACGACGATCAGCGTTATTTTGCCGACGCGCTCTGGGAGCGCTAATCTTTTGCCCGCTTCCGGGCGTTTATAGTTCTCCATAACAAGCGCTTTACAGGCTATGGTCAAGCCCGTCACCCTCATAACCGGCTTTTTGGGCGCCGGCAAAACTACGTTCCTCAATGAGTTGCTGCAAAGCCGCCCGGAGGTTCGCTATGCCATCATCGAAAATGAATATGGAGACGAATCCATCGACGCGGCCTTGCTGGTACAGGCTGCCGACGATCTGGTAAGCCTCAACAACGGCTGTCTTTGCTGCACCCTCAACGACAACCTCTACGACCTGCTCAATGCTTTGGCCGGGCGGGCCGACGAATTTGACGAGCTCGTCATCGAAACCACCGGCATTGCCGATCCGGCCGGCGTGGCTGCGCCCTTTCTCACCTCGCCTCAATTGCGCCGCGACTTTCCCTTAGCCCGCGTCATCTGCCTCGTAGACCCCCGCTTCATCGAAGACCGCCTGCGCGATACCGAAGAGGCCATTCGGCAGATTGCCTTCAGCGACCTCATCCTCATCACCCGCACCGACCTGCCGGAGGCCGGCGATGTGGCCGCGCTGGCCCGCCGCTTGGCGGCCATCAATCCCTTTGCGCAGGTATTTACGGGGCATAAGGGCCGCTACCCTTTGGCCGAACTGCTGGCCGCCCGGCGCGCTACTGTGCCCGTTGTACCCGCCCGGGCCGGCGCGCCTGCCCACAATCTGCATCGCCACAGCGACATTGTATCCCTCAATTTTCGCTTTGAGCGCCCCTTCAACTTAGCTACCTTGCGCCATAGGCTCATGGGCTTTCTGCTCTTCCAGGCCGAGGGCGTTTACCGCATCAAGGGTTTTATCCATGCCGCCGACACCGATGAGCGGGTGCTGCTGCAATCCGTCAGCACTGCCGTCGCTTTTGAAGCGGCCGACCCCTGGCCCGCCCACGAGCCCCGCCTGAGCCGATTGGTATTCATAGGCCGGCGCCTGAAACCGGAGGGTATCCAGCGGATGCTGGAACAGTGCTTGGCGTAGCCCCTAATGTCGCTGCGGAGCCGCGTGAGGGGGTGCAGCGGTATGCGTGAGGCACGAGCGCATAAAAGCGGAACACCCGACCCCGCGCGCCCGGAGGCAGGCGTTTTTGCGCCCGCGGGCGCCGGTATGCGTATGGGCGCGCGGGGGCACGCCCTACAAAAAGAACCTCAGATGCGCTCCAGGGCCATAACGAGGGCTAAGCCAAAGGCCGAGCCGGATACGAAGAGGTTCCACTCGCGCTGGGGTACGCGGAAGAGGCCCATAGCGAGGCCGGCGGCGCCCAGGATGACGGCTACGATGAGGAGTTGGCCGAGCTCGACGCCGAGGTTGAAGGCGAGGAGTTGCTGAACCAATTGGTTTTCTTCGCCGGGCATGAGCGAGGCGCGAAAGAAGTTGCTGAACCCAAGGCCGTGGATAAGCCCGAAGGCAGATGCAAATAAATAATTGAGATAGAGCCGGTTGCGAGAGCCGTTTTTATCGCGATGCTCAGCCCGGTGGGCCAGCACGTTGTAGAGGGCAGTGGTGAGGATGGTGAGGGGGATGAGGAATTCGATGACGGCAGCATTGACGCTGACGGCGTCGAGGGCCGCTAAAGCCAGCGTGAGCGAATGCCCCAGGGTAAAGGCGGTGGCCAGCAGGGCTACCTGCTTCCACTGGGCGGGCCGATAGATGGCGCAAAGGGCAACGATGAATAAAATGTGATCGTAGCCCGCAAAATCTGCAATGTGTTTGAAACCTAATTGGAGATATACCGTAAAAGAAGACGACATAATGGCAGATGCTTGAAATTGAGGGATGAAGGTATAAAAAAAGGCCAAAACAAGCGGGATGCAATGTTAAAAAGACATTAATTCTTGCATTAATATCTTTGGCCGTATTCGCCATCTGCCTTAAAGTTTCTATCTTGCAGTCGATTTCTTTGAGCAGGCTACATACTTTCCTTTTCGCCTTTAGAGATGCTCCTTGCATCCGTGTGTTTTGTATTCATACATTCTCAAATAACGCGAATTATTTATGAGATCTTTAGTTCTACTGCTGATTGGCAGCCTTATGGCTATTGCGGCTACGGCCCAGTCTACTTGTTCAGAGCTGTTCTTCTCGGAGTACATCGAGGGAAGCGGCACCAACAAGTGTCTTGAAATTTACAACCCAACAGCCAGCACGGCAAGCCTTGACGGCTATCAAGTGCGGATGTACTTTAACGGGAGTTCTACGGTGGGGTTGACGATAACCATCCCTACGAGCGCTACCATTCCGCCTTTTGGCGTTTACGTCTTGTGCAACAATGCGACTTTCTACCCCGCTGCCAACTTAGTGAACACCTCCGGCTGGCACAACGGCGACGATGCTGTTGAATTGGTGAACGACGGGGTTGTCATTGACCGCATCGGCATCGTGGGTGTTGACCCCGGTACCAACTGGCCGGTGGGCACGGGCTCTACCGTCGACCGCACCTTAGTGCGCAAGGCCAATGTAGGCCAGGGCAGCCTGAGCTGGACCGGCTCCGGCGATCAGCAGTGGGACGTATACCCACAAGATACCGACGACTATTTAGGCGCCCACACCAGCGATTGTTTTGTGGCGGGCCCCTGCTCCATCACGGATATCAGCCGCGAAGACGTAGTTGAAAGCTGCGATGACAACGATACCCCCAGCACCAGCGACGATACGTATCAAACGAATATCTCGGTGAGTTTCGACAATGCGCCCACTACCGGCAACTTGGTATTGGAAATCAACGGCGACATTGTAGGCAGCGTTATGGCGGCTACGCTGTCGGGGTCTGACTATTCTTTCAGCTTGGTATTGCCTGCCGACGGCGCTGCCATTACGGCAACGGCAACCTTTACCGATGCCGCTTCCTGCGTATACTCTGAAAACTTAGGCAATAACGAGGCCCCCTGCTCTTTCATAGAGGATTGTTCGGAGTTGTTCTTCTCTGAATACATTGAAGGCAGCAGCTTCAACAAGTGCATCGAAATTTTCAACCCCACCAACAGCGACATCGACCTGGCTGAGTACGGCGTATTCCTGTCGTTCAATGGCGGCACGTCTGAAAATACCATCCCCCTGAGCGGCATCATCCCTGCCGGCGGAACCTATGTGGTGTGCAACACCTCGGCAGGTATCGACTTCACCAGCAAGGCCGACCAGCTTTCCCCCGACCTCAACTTCAACGGCAACGATGTGGTTATCCTCGAAGATGCTTTCGGCGTCATCGACGCCATCGGCCAACTGGGCGCTACGGGCAACTATGGCATAGACGTTACCTTGCGCCGCGACTACTCGATCGCAGCCGGCGACAACAACCCCAACGATGTCTTCTCGGCAGCATCGGAATGGGTCAGCTACCCCAACAATACCTTCTGGGGTTTGGGCTACCACGCCAATAGCTGTAAGCCCGGCCTGCCCGACGGCCTCGTGCCCGTTACGGTAGGCGCCTGCAACAACGGCAGCGTTACGGCCGGATCGGGCAGCTCGCTCGTCATCAGCAATGCCTGCTTTGGTCCGGCATTGGGCGATGGCGTTACCATGGCCTTCCCGGATGCTACGCTTTGCGGCGCTCAGGACATCAGCGCTCAGGTAAGCATCAACTCGGGCTTCGGCAAAGCCGGCCTGATGATGCGCAACACCCTCAGCGCAGGCTCGCCCTACGCCTGGATCTTCACGCAAGGCGACAACCGCGTCTACTTTGCTTACCGCACCGCTACCAATGGCACGGTGATCGTAAACTTTAAGTTTGCCCTCAACGTCAACTACCTGCGCCTGACGCGCAACGGCAACCAGATCATTGGCTATACCTCTGGCAATGGCGTAAACTGGAACCCGGCGTTCCAGGTGATCGTTCCGTTAGCCAACTGCGTATTCGCCGGCCCGGCCGTGGAAAGCAACGTAAGCCCCAATACCACGGTGGCTACTTTCAGCAACATCAACTATGGCGGTTCTTCGCTGCAAGGTATTGCCGGCAATGGCTTAGCAAGCAGCCAAGACCAACTGAACCTGAGCAACGAGCTGAACGTAACGCCCAACCCTGCTACCCACTGGGTGCGCGTGGCCACCGCTAACGTGCTGGAAGGCGAAGGCGAGCTCATCATCCGCGACCTGTCGGGCCGCGTAGTCCTAAGCCGCAGCGTACGTCTCGAAGAAGCGCTGACCATTGATCTGCCGGCTACCATGGCCTCGGGCGTATACCTCGTAAGCCTCAACACAGGCGATCAGGTACTGACTACCCGCTTGGTGAAGCAGTAAGTTCAAACAAGGAGCATAGCGCTTGTCGCACAAAAAAAATCCCGGTCGCAGGCTTGCGACCGGGATTTTTTTGTGCTATTTTACCTTTTTTCAAGGCGCCGTAGAGCCCAGCCCCAATAGGTTGGCAAACAGCCGGAAGGCACCGGGCACCCCTGCGGGCAACTGCCGGAAAAAAGCCAGTCCGGTGTACACATAATGCCCCTTGCCGTGGCGAGCTACCAGCAGGCCGCCATCCAAGGCCGCCTCGCCGGGGTCGTTGCTGGATAGAATGGCCGTAAATTCAGGCCCCCATTTGCTCACATAATACAGGCCGCGCTCCTGCACCCAGCCATCGAAGTCGCGGGCCGAGATGGCATTGGGCTTGTTGAGGGCGGGATGAGTCGGGGCTAAGAAGCGCATCTCAGCCTCTTCGATGGTCACCCGGTCGCGACCGATGGTCATCTCGTAAGGCGCAATTTCATTGGCCGGCACGCGCAGCTCTCGGTTGGTGTTGTATTGTACCACCAGCACGCCGCCATTTTCTACATAGCGCAGCAGCAGGGGCTGATAAGTGGGCATCTTATCGACGGTATTGTAGGCGCGCACGCCCAGCACCACGGCATCAAAAGTAGCGAGGCGGTCGGGCGTCATATCGGCGTCTGCCAGCTCTGTAACGTCGTAGCCAATCTGGCGAAGCGCGGCGGGTATTTCGTCGCCGGCGCCCATGAGGTAGCCGATTTTATCGCCATCGCGTTCCAGCTCTAAGCGCACCGTGCGGGTTTTGGCATTAAGAAACACCAACTGTGTCGGGATATGATCGTAGGCGATGGTTACGAGCCGGCTGTCGTAGCTGCGTCCGTCGACGGTAGCTATGGGCGTGATGAAGCTGTCGTCGGGGCGGCTGGGCGGGTATAAGGTAAAGCGGAAGGTCTGCTCCTCGCCTTTGCGCTCAAAAGATAAGTTTTGGGTAGCCGGCTCCACGCGCCAGTTGGGGCCGCATTGCAGGGTGAGGGCGCCGGCGAGGTTGGGTTTGCCGGCGGTGACCTTTACGCTGACGGTACGAGGCTGATTGTCGGCAAAGACATAAGCGCCCTCGTCGAGCGAGAGGAAGGCCGGGGGCGTCACCTCAAAGGGGCGGTACACCTCGCCGTCGACGGAGTCGTTGCGCTTGTATACGACGGGGCTATCCAATTCTATAATTTCGCCGGCAATGCGCAGCCGGAAGCGAAGGCGGAACTGGCGGGGCGTCTCGCCTAAGTTGCGCTGCCGCTGATCGGGCACATTGTACATGCCATTGGTGAAGGGCTCGTTGAGCCAGAAGGAGTTCGACAGCGGCATGTTGGCGGGCAGGCTCAGGCTGCGCTCCAATTGAAACCGCTTGTTGAAGGGCATGTCTAAGGTAATGGTCGTATCCTGGCCCATAGGCAGGATGCTGAAGCCCAGCAGGCTCACAGCCGCCTGCGAGCGGTTGATGGCTTCAATTTTGAGGGTTACGGTCTGGCCCGGGGTAGCCGAGTAGTCGTTGGCAACGACTTCGAGGAAAAGCCCGGCGCATCCCCGGATGACTTCTGCAATTTCGGCTTGCTTGACGCGCTTCCAGTAGCTGTCGGGCAGCGCTTTGATGAGGGCATAGGCGCGCATGAGGGCAGGTAAGCTGCGGGCAGGGTCGCGGAAGTCGAAGTCGCGGGCAGCGCCGGCTAATACCTCGCCTATGGGGCCGCCGCCGGGCACGCGGGTCCAGGTGGTGTTGATGCCTTCAAACAGGTTGCCTTTGTCGGTGGGCATATCGCCCTTCAGCAGTTCGAGGTACTCCATCTCCGAGCCCCGCGAGCCGGTGCTGCCAAAACCCTGACTCTTGTGTTGGGTACGGCTGCGGGCTGCAATTTCGGGATTGGAGTAGCCCAGCGCGGGGTAATAAACGCCCACATC
>CAYOTJ010000226.1:479-6348 GCA_964406855.1 uncultured Saprospiraceae bacterium | reverse complement strand
GGCGTTTACGCAGCGGAAGGTTTGGAGGGGCTCGTGTTTGTCGTTCAGCAGAGACACCATGACGGTGGCCGGCTGGATGTCGAGGTCTTCGATGGCGCTGCTGACCCAGCGGGCCAGCCCCGAGCCCACGAAGAGCCCGCGCTTGAGCACGAGGTTGTTGTACTGCGCCCGTTTGGGCAGCTTGTAGGAGAAGCGGTTTTCGCCTCCGCTGGTGACGGTTTCCACGGATAGCTCCCTCGACAGGCCGCTGACCTCCTGGAAGAAGGCGTCCTGCTTTTGGAGGCCCGGAATGTCGAGAAACTCTACCCGGAAATGAAACCCTACCGGCGGGTATCGCGTATTTTCGGCCATGATGCTCGGAAGTTTTGCTCAAGGATTAAGGTTGCGCGCCGCCCGCTGCGGCAGCTTTGGGGCTACCGCAGCGGAGAGGCCGGCGCGCGGGAAAAAGGGACGATGCGAATTACTCGAAGTTCATAGTGAGGCCCTCGTGGGCCAGCTCCAGCGTTTCGATGGCTACTTCGTTGCCATCGGCTTTGAGGTCGGTGCTTTGGACCTTTACGGGCCAGGCGTTTTTGACCTGCCAGGTGATGACGGGTTCGTGGTTTTCGTTCAGCAGGGTGATGGTGAGGTCGCGGCGCTCGATGGTGTTGAGCTTCACGGTATTCCACCACTCGTAGAACTGGTTGTCGCCCTTAAACGACCCGCGCTTGAGGGTGATGTTGCTGAACTTTTGCATGCCCGGCATCTTGATTTTGTGGTACTCGGGGCTGGCGCCCTCGCGGTACTCAATGACGTCGGTTTGCACGTCGATGCCGCTGACTTCGGTAAACCCGATTCGGTTGCCCCCCCACTCTACCGAGAAGTGGAATTTGGGAAGTGGATAATCAGCCATTGTGATGAGCTATTTTTAGCGGTTGTTGAAAAAGGTTAAGGTTGCGGGGCTTACGCCTCGGGCATCTTGTGCGAGAAGCGCAGGATGATGAATTCGGCGGGGCGCACTACGGCCATGCCGATCTCTACGATCATGCGGCCCTCCAGTACGTCCTGAGGCGTCATGGTTACGCCCAAGCCTACGTTCACGAAGAAGGCCTGCTCGGGCTTGGCGCCTTGCAGGGCGCCGTCGCGCCATAGTATCGTGAGGAAGTTTTCGATCATGCCGCGCACCTTCACCCAGGTGTTGGCGTCGTTGGGCTCGAAAACAAACTGGTAGGTGGCTTTTTTCACCGACTCCTCGACGTAGTTGAAGAAGCGACGCACGTTTACGTAGCGCCACTCGTTGCTGTTGCCCATGAGGGTGCGGGCGCCCCATACCACGGTGCCGCGGCCGGCGATGGCGCGGATGGCATTGACCGACTTGCCGGAGGTGGGGTCGATGTTCATGTAGTTTTGGTCGGCGTCGGTGATCTTCAGGGCGGGGCCTACAATGGAGGCGATGCCTACGTTGGCGGGGGCTTTCCAGACGCCGCGCTCCGAGTCGACGCGGGCGTATACGCCGGCGATGGCGGGGCTGGGCGGCATAACGAGGGTAACGTCGTTGAGGGCCAGCTTGCAGCGCTCGAAGAGCAGGTTGTTGGTAGCTTGCAGGCTGCTGAGCATGACTTCGCTCGTGCTGCCGGGCGCGCCGTCGGCAGCCACCTCGTTGATAACCACCTTAATCTTGCCCTCCTGCCCCGTGACGTCGTAGTCGATGGTGGTAAGCAGATAGGGGTAGTAAGCCGCGCCATAGCGCAGGTTGTCTACCATGAGGCCGCCCACATCTTTGCGGAAGACGGTATTGATGTCGTTGTTGATGCCTTTGGTCGATTGCAGCACGTCGATGACGGTTACGCGGTCTTTGAGGTCGGCGCACTGCTGCAAGGCCTGGTTGTAGAGGTCGAAGTAGTTGGCCTCCGACAGGAAGATGGCCTCGGGGAAGACGATCATGGTAGGCTCGTCTTCGGCGGCCAATTGGGCGAGGCCGTTTTTGAGCTTGGATACGTCGGGGGCCGCGCTTTGAGTATTGCCCACCGATACGATGTAGCACGGCCCGCCGCCATTGGCGAAGTAGAGCTGCAGGGCGTAGTACATGTTGAAGGGGTTGGGGCCGGCGGGTGCGGCGCCAAAAGCGGCCTCTACTTTTTCGGCTGTCACCGCCGTACCGTCGGCGTTCAATACCCGGGTGATGGTCACCACCAGATCGTCTTCCGGAGCGCCCTTGCCGAAGTTCTCCTCATAGTCGCGCAGGGAGTTGATGCGCAAGGGCTGGGTAATGGCCCGGCCGTCGGGCGTGACGGCTTTGCTGGTATGGCCAATAAAGGCCGGGATGTCCGTCTCGACGCCGGCGACGGAAGGAGGAAATAGGGAGACCTCCTCTATGAATACGCCGGGAACATTTTTGTAAACCATTGTAATCGTTTTTTAAGTGGTAAATATGCAAATGCCAATGACATAAAACTTTGGGACAAAAGCCGACCGCCGCCATCAGAAGATCAGGTCGTAGCGTATGGCCCGGCCATAGTCTATGCCGGTGTCTTTATAAATATCGATGATACCTAACGCGGGTTCGCTCAGCAGGCTGTCGTCGGCCACCCATAGCTCGGGGCCCCGGCCGCCGCCCTGCCGCGTAGCGCGCACGGCGCCTGTGGGCAGGGTGAGTTGCAGGGCCCGGTTGGCGGGCGCCACGGCGTAGTTTGCCGCCGGCGCCGCCTGTGGCGCCAAGCCCTGTATCCGCAACTGGCTCACGCCCGGCTCGGCTAAGAGCTCGAAGCGGGTGGGCGTCAGGGAAGCCAAGTCTTCGGCAGCTACCCATTCGCCGGCGCTTATGGGCATGGCCCAGCGGTTGGCGCCGGGGTCGTCGGGCAGGCGCTCGATGCGGGTGTCGATGCCGCCATTGGCGGCGGCGTTACTGAGGTACAGCACCCGCCGCCGCCCGGAAAAAGGCGGCAGATCGGAGGCGTTGAAGGGAATGGTATCGGCCAGCAGGCTTTTGTTTTGCAGCACCAGCAGGAAGGTAAAGCGCGTGAGGGCCGTTATGCCCCGCGCTACCCGTATGCTGCCGTCGGGGCGCACCCGCTTTTCGATGGCTACCAAGCCGCCGCCCGGCAGGTTTTTATACAGCATACCCGCCCGGCTCAGCGCCTGCCGGCAAGCCGCCGAAGGAATCACCTGAAAGTCGTTTTCCTGCGCCTTAGGGTGGGCCACCTGAAAGGAAAACACCACGTCGTACTGCCAGTCTACTTTCATGACAATTGCGGATTTAGGCCAACCGCGCGAATTTGCGCCGCTTCCGACTGGTCGGCATGTTGGATGATGATCATGCGCATTTTGTACAGCACCGACGGAATGTACTTGCCGCCGTTGATGCTCCAGAGGTTGTTGAGCTCCTCAAAGCGCAGGGTGTGCAGGTCGAAAATCAGCTTTTCAATGCCCGCCGAACTCAGGGCCGGGGTGTCGGCCGGCACAAAGACGTTCTTCTTCTGGAAAAACCCAATGATCTGCGAGATGCGCAGCAAGGCCTGGTCGTAGTGCTGGGGCGGTTTGTTGGCGCCAAACAGCACGTAGATGTTCAGGCATATTTCGGGCGACTGCTCCAGCGTGCGC
Source organism: uncultured Saprospiraceae bacterium (assembly GCA_964406855.1). Lineage (GTDB taxonomy): Bacteria > Bacteroidota > Bacteroidia > Chitinophagales > Saprospiraceae > JAUMBM01. Next base: position 2,769 of record CAYOTJ010000226.1, on the reverse strand, counting down.
GGGGCGCCGTCTTCGCCGGCGATGGTCTTGCGGAAGGGCAGGTTGCGCAGGGTGGCTTCCTGCTCTATGTTCACCACCGAAGCGATGACCTTGTCGTTGAGGCTCTGGGAGGACGTATCCTGAAAAGCGTCGATCAACGATATGCTGCCCATCGTCACCTCAGGCGGCGCTACGCCAATGTAGTCGTTGATCATGGCCACAATAATCTGAAGTGCGTCGTTAATCATGGTACTGCGGTGTTAAGTTCCTCAAAACTACGGGCGTTTTGAGCAGAAGTAAAGAGGCCGTTGCATCCTTTACCCCTAAGTGTAATTGTTGGTGATTTCTGTACGATCCTATACCAAACGCTCGCGCACGGCTTTGGCTACCGCCTCCTTGCCACAGCTTACGCTAAGCTTGGTATAGATGTTTTTGAGGTTTTTTTTCACGCCGTCTTCGGAGAGGTATACCCGGCCGGCGATGACCTTGGTGGGCAGCCCTTCCGTTAGCAGACGCAGGATGTTGAGCTCGCGGTCGCAGAGCTGGTAGTCGGCAGCAGGCTCCGGCGGCGCAAAGAAGTGCGCCAACAGCTTGCTGCCCATACATGACGAGACATAGGCTCCTCCGGCGCTTACCTCCCGCACGGCTTCCAGCAGCCGGTGAGGCGGCGTCTGCCACAATACATACCCTTTGGCGCCCTCCGCAAGGCAGGCCAGCATCGCCTCAATGGCCGTGCAAGTGCTGTATATCAGCACGCCCGTGTTGGGCAGGCGGTGGCGAAGCCGCTTCAGCGCTTCAAGGCATCCGGCCCCGATTACCACCACCTGGGGCTTGATCCTCAGCGCCTGAGCCAGCAACTGGTCGGGGTCGGTGGAGCAGGCCGCCAGCCGGAGATCACGCTGGTTGTGCAGCAGCATCTGCCAGTAGGTGCGCACTTGAGCGTCTTTTTCACAAAGGAGGACGGTGATCGTTGGCATAAAAAGTTAATATTAGGAGTTATAGCGCTCCGGGTTGAGATTTATAAATCTCAATTTGGAGCGCTATAAATGGCTTGGCAACATCCGCTCATTACTTTAATAGGCTGCGGGCTAAGGTTCGTTACCTGCGCGGGGCAGTTTTTTCACTTCTTTTAGGGTTTGTTTAAGTTTTCTTTCAGCTATTTCCTTTTCAGGACTGCCTATATTTGTGTAGTCGGAGATACTACCGGCATTCTTAACACTGCATCCGGTTTTTTTTTAAAATTCATCGAATAATTGTTTCCCCGCAGGGGGCTTTAGCCAACTTTGTTGCGGTTTATCGCCAAACTAAGATGATTTCCTATTTTGCTTAATTTCACCCAATATCATCGCTATATGCAACTGACCATTAGAAACCTCTCCAAAACGTACCCCAACGGCGTGGCCGCCCTCAAGGACGTATCCCTCGACATTCCCACGGGCATGTACGGCCTGCTGGGCCCCAACGGCGCCGGCAAAAGCACCCTCATGCGCACCTTGGCCACCCTCCAGGACGCCGACAGCGGCACGGCTACCCTCGGCGATATTGATGTGCTCACCGACAAAGAGGCTGTGCGCCGCACCTTGGGCTACCTGCCCCAGGAGTTTGGCGTTTACCCCCGCCTCAGCGCTTTGGAACTGCTCGACCACTTGGCCATCCTCAAGGGCATCCCCAACGGCCAGCGCAAAGAAGTGGTCAGCGCCCTGCTTCAGCGCGTCAACCTCTGGGACCACCGCAAAAAAGCCGTCGCTTCCTACTCCGGCGGCATGCGCCAGCGCTTCGGCATTGCCCAGGCCCTGCTCGGCGACCCCCGCCTCATCATCGTCGACGAGCCCACCGCCGGCCTCGACCCCGGCGAGCGCAACCGATTCTATAACCTCCTCTCCGAAATAGGCGAAAACGTCATCGTCATCCTCAGCACCCACATCGTGGAAGATGTGCGCGAACTGTGCTCCAACATGGCCATCATCAACAACGGCCAGGTGCTGTACGCCGGCGCCCCCGATGCCGCCATGCGCCAGTTGGAAGGCAAAATCTGGAAAAAAGCCATCGCCAAAACCGAGCTGCCCGACTTCCAGCAGCGCTTTGGCGCCCAGCTCATCTCCAGCAAGTTGGTATCCGGCCAGCCCATCATCCACCTCCTCAGCGAGGCCCAGCCGGCCGAGGGCTTCCAGCCCGCCGAAGCCGGCCTCGAAGAAGTATTTTTCTCCAAAATCAACGGCGTCGCCTAAAAGCTTATGTTCACAACATTCTTCTCCTTCGAAATCCGATCCTGGCTGCGCTCGCCCATGCCCTGGATCTTCCTGCTCCTCAT
>CAYOTJ010000226.1:0-469 GCA_964406855.1 uncultured Saprospiraceae bacterium | reverse complement strand
CATCGGGCTGCTGTGCTTCTTAGCCACCATCTCCGACCAGGTGAGCATCGGCGGCAGCTTTGGCAACGTCTGGAAAAACGCCCCCTACGTAGCCCAAAACTGGTACGGCGTCTTCTCCCTGCTGGCCCTGCTGTTGGTGACGGCCTTCCTCAACAGCGCCGCCATCCGCGACTTCGAGTCGAACACCAGCCAGATCGTCTTCTCCAAGCCCATCGGCAAGGCAGGCTACTATTTCGGCCACTTCTTCGGCGCCTTTTTGGTATCGCTCATCCCCATGCTGGGCATCTCGCTGGGCATGTGGTCGGGCGTCGGCATCAACAGCATGGCCCAATGGCTCAACGCCAACCGCTTCGGCCCCTTTGAGCTGCAAGGCCACCTCAACGGCCTGCTCGCCTTTGCCATCCCCAATCTGCTCTTCGCCGGCGGCATCCTCTATGCCGTAGCCATCAACACCCGCTCTACCCTATAC
>CAYOTJ010000225.1:0-6421 GCA_964406855.1 uncultured Saprospiraceae bacterium | reverse complement strand
CGCCCCATAAGCTCGTCGTTTTCGAGTTATAACTACCTGCCTGCCCAATAAGTCTAATCATAAAAATCAAACGGTCTATGTTTACTCAACTTCACAGCAAGCTGGCTTACTGCGCGCTGCTTATGTTGGGCGCCGCCGCCGGCCTCAACGCACAATGGTCTTATGGCGCCAAAGCCGGCGCCGGCATCAGTCATTATCTTAGGAGCGATAACACGCAGCAAGCATCCGAAAGGCGCGTAGGTATGCTGGGCGGCTTCTTTGCCGAATTGCGGCCTGAGGCGCAAAAATGGGGCCTCCGCACCGAACTCCTCTACCTGGAACAAGGCGAAAAATACAAAGCATTCTGGCCCGACAGCAGCATCACCGACATCGACGTGCGGCAGCAATACATAGTCCTGCCCCTGTTGGCAAGCTACGCGCTCGGCCCCCTCCGCTTAGAGGCCGGCCCACAATTGGCCTACCACCTGCACAGGTCTTTCCGCAATGAAAAAGACAGTTGGCAAAACGGCGACTTTGTAGATACCCCCAACTTCGATTTAGCCGCCAACGCAGACCTCCGCTTAGTCTACAAACGCTTCGAGATTGGCCTCGCCTACAGCCGCGGCCTCCTCAACCTCAACCGCATTTATGAATTTACCGACGCAGATGGCCAGCCGGTACCCAATAGTGAGGCCCCAAAATCGTACAACGAAACCCTCCAATTAACCCTCGGCTACCGAATCATCCGCTAAAAGGTAAAGGTTTTTTGGGGCCACGCCGCACAACATCGCCCTCCGCAGGCATCCTGCGCGGCGCCGGGTGCTCCGCTATTATGGGCCGGCATTGGGGTACTTTCAGCTATAGCAGCCACATAAGCCGGCCCATACCGCTGCGCCCCCTTGTCCGGACAGAAGAGGCAGCTTGCCGGGGCTGCGCCGGAGCCCGCTACGTTGTTATTTCTTTTTGAGGAGCGCCCAAGATGAGCGCTTCTCCTCGATCGAACTGCCGGCAGGCGCTGCGGCGGGCGCCAAACCGGGCCGCCATGAGGTTGATGCCGGGCGCCATGTCGATGGGGCCGCAGGTGAAGACGTCGATGGCGGCATAGGCATACTCCGGCCAGGTATGGATGGTGAGATGACTCTCCTGAATGACCACTACCCCCGAAACGCCATAGGGCGAAAAGGCGTGAAAATGCGCGCCGACCACGGTAGCGCCCATAGCATGGGCTGCCTCCAGCAGGATGCGTTGGGCATCGGCCGGATGGCGGAGCAGGTCGGCGTTGCATTCGTATAGCTCCAGCAGTATATGGCGCCCCAAGGGGGATGGCGGCGCTTCAGTTTTATCCATAAACTTGAAGTATTGGGGCCATCGGCTACATTCGCTTGAGTACAATCTGCTCGCCCTGTTTTTGCAGGGCCATGCTAAAGAACTCGCGCAGGGCGCCGTATTGGTTGGGTAAAAATACCAGTTGTTTTACTTCAAGCTTATAATTTATCGTCAAAGTGTTGCTTGCCACCGACGCGCTGAAAGATAAGCTGGCGCCGCGCTCGGGCAAAGCTAAGCTCAAGCGTTCGGGCAGGGTCTCCACCTGGTAGCCTTCGGGCAGTTGTAGCTGAAGCACCCTGTGCTCAACGAAGGGGTAAGGTATGTTGACCGGGAAAGTGCGGGTTTCGGTTTTGAAGGGCGTTTCGTCGAAGGGGGGCATCAGCACAGGCGAGAGGTAGATATAGTCGCCGCTGACCATAGCGGCGCCGGGCAGGCTGCACGTTTCGGCCGTGATGAGCAGGGCCTGCTTAATGCTATCCTGGTTTTGTACGGTTACGCTTTCGAAAGAAGCTTCAGGGGATACATCTTCCAGCGCTTTGTGCAGAAATTCTTCGGCCGATTGTTTGCTAAGCGCTTCGCGGGCAGCTACGGCATTATACCCCTCCCGCTTACTGCGCCAGGAGCCTGTGAGGTTGCCCAACTCATCTATACTGCCTTTGAATACTTCCTGATCAAGGGTTTCATCTACACGCATGTCAATCCACTGCGGATCTCCGGGGATGACGGCCCAGCCTTCGCCGTTGAGGGCGGCAATGCGGGGAAAGCCCGGAGGGCGGTGGGCGCTGCCTATGTCGAATAGCTGAAATTTATCGCCGTCGAGCTTGGCCAGCACCATAACATGATTGAACTGGCTGAGCATAGGGTATACATCGAACATCTTGCCGTGGTCGCGGGTGCTGGTGAGCAAGGGGTAGGCCTCAATTCCTACGGCCTGGAGCATGGCTACCAGCATGAGGTTGAGATCGGCCGCAGAGCCGGTTTTGAGTTCCAAACACTTGTCGAGCGACTCTTCAACGTAGATGCCAAACTCATCATTCCAGGTCATGGTTTTGGCAAGGAAGTTGTAAAGGCGGTCGGCCTTTTCGGTGAGGGTGGCGGCGCCAACTACGAGGTTAGGCGCCAAGGCTTTAACATTTCGGCATTTGTTGTTTTTGGTGTATTGCTCTCCAAAACTTTCGGAATTGATAAGATTTTCAGCCAATTTTTCCCAGGAGCTCATGACCAAATTGGGGGGCTCGCCGGGGTAATTGACAGAGCGCAACTGGAACCGAATCTTGGCGATATAGTCATCCATGGTGGTGATGTAGGCCTCTTCGCGCAGGGCCGGCAGGTTTTTCATCACATAGCGACCATTTGACACGGAGACTTCGACGGTTCGAAAGCCCTGTCCGCTGCTGCTCGGGGCGGTCATAAGTTGGGTGGTGGCGCTGTTTTCGTAGATGTCGAATTCGCGGCCCTGGGTAATGACGATATAGTCAAACACCTTGGGAATGGACAGCCTGTATTCGCTCCAGCGTACAGGAATGTCTTCCTGAAATTCCCAAGCTCGCAATTGGAGGATATACGGCGACTTGATGGTGTACTGATACTCGATAATGGCGCCTTCCTGCACATTGGGGAAGGTGAATTTTTTAACTTTGACGTAGCCGTTGTTGTACGTTTCTTCAAAAAAATCGCCGCGTTCCACACTCGATTTTTCGCCATTGGGCAGGATGAGCTGAGCTTTGAGGCTGACGAGCCTTTCTTCACCATAGTAAGGGATGGCAATGTCGGCGTAGTCAAATCCTGCCCGTTTGAAGATTTTAATGCGACGGTGGTTGGTGAAATCGTATTGGTTATCGCCCGAAGACAGGTTAAACTTGAGGTCGGCCACATCGAAGAGCACAAGCGCTGCGGCGCTGGTGTCGTCGGGGAAGCCGGTCATGCGCAGGTCTTCATCGGAGACGCGCCCCCAGCGAAGGTCGGGGTCCTGGGCAAAAACAGCTGCGCTAAAAAGGATCAAGAGGGCCGTGAGGGCGGCCGTTTTAACGGGAGTAATCATAGCTATCCAAGGATTTTGTTTATGCTGTAAAAGTGGTTGTTAAGGTTGAATGAAAACTACTTTCTGTCCGTCGTAGCGGTTGACGTCGGTGTAGAAGCTTCTGAAGTCGTCGAATTCGGTAGCCGGCAGCCGCGCGGGTCGAAATTGTAGCCTGCGGCAGATGACGAGCCGATCGGCCTGGCGCTCCATGCTGAGCTGGTAGCTGCCGAAGGATTTTTCTATGGTTACGGGCTTTTCCATCCAGCTTTCGACGCCAAAACCTTCCGGGATGAAGATGACAATGGTATCGGTTTCGGTGTATGCATTTTTCAGCGCGATGGGCTGCCGACGCGGCTTGGCGCTGCGGGTAGGGGCGCCTTTGAGTGGATTGACGACGTTGATGGGCACAAACATGCGCTTGCCGGTGCGGGAAGCATAGCGCGGGGCGTCGGCCTGATACGCGATATCGGCTTCGGGGGTAGCGGCGGCGGCAGCCTGGGTGAAGGCCGTGAGGTTACAGGCCGGCAGAGAAGTGATGTCGCGCAGCCAGTCTTCGCGGTCTTTCGCAGTTTGGGTAATCATATAACGCACAACTTCATGGGGTTCTCCGATGAGGTGTTCTTGGTGAGCGAGTACCGCTTCGCCTCCGGCTTGCAGCCGGATTTCGGTATAGCCCGCCGTGAGGTTTACCTCGGCGGGCATGGCGGGCGTGCGGGCCAATTTGCCCCCTTGGGGCGTGATGAACAGCACATAGCGGTCAGCATTGCTCTGTCCAATATAGTTGGGCGGAAAATCGCTGGAGGTACACTCCAGCCACGTATCTGCCTCCGGCACATAGAGGATGACATGGTTGAATCGGGGCGCCACAAAATCTTCCAGAATGGCATAATCTGAAGATCCGCTGCGAATGAGCGCCGGCCAGGCTTCGACGCCGGCTTCCTTCAGGATGGCCTTCATAAAATTGGTAAGCGCTTTGCAATCGCCATAACCATTGGCGCTCACATATCGGGCATCGAAGGGCTGCCAGCCGCCAATGCCCAACTGTACGCTCACATAGCGCATCTTGCCTTGCATATACCGATATAGGGCTGCAATGCGCGCGGGTACGTCAGGAGCGGCGGCGGCGATGCGCCTTACCTCGGCGGCAATCTCGGCAGGCAATACATCGCGGCCTTCAAACAGCCGGTACATAAAAGCGCCATATTCGGCCCAGGAGGCCATACTTCCTTTGTATTGATCGATCTGAAAGGTGTGAGGCGCGGTAATGATTTTGGGCAGCACATCAACGCTGGGCGGGCAAAACCGCTCTTTGGCAATAGCCGGCAGGTCGCGTACCGCCCAGGTATAACTCACCCGGCCTGCGCCGGGCGCCGCTTGTACGGGCTCCAGGTCGATGTTCAGGGCGCGATGATAAAAGCGCGCTTCAACCGGCAGATCGATCGTAAACTGAGCCTGTTGTATCGCAGAGTGGTATTCCTGGATATTCCAGTCGGGAAAAACGGCAAACTGAATGCCCCGAACGCTCAACTCCAGCTCAAACTCTACTGTGTAGGGATAAACAGAGTGGTTGAGCTGCACGTATTTATAGCGATCGTCTTCGTAGAGCGAGAAGTTGCTCACCGCCGCATTGTCGGTGATCTCGTCGCGCTCCATTTTCCGGATGAGCTGGCCGTTAGCATCGTAGAGGCGGGCCGACATGCGCTCCACGCGGGTGTCTTTGTTATAGTAAGCCACCAGTACGTTGGCATCGCTGTCGGGCTTGAGCAGGGTTACGATCTTGCGGTGATACATGCGGCCTTCGCGCTCGTTTTTTACCTGAAATTCGAGCACCTCTTTGCGCACTACATCGTGGGCTTCTTCCAGCAGCGAGGGTGGAATAACGGCGGCGGCATACAATTCAGGATTCCATTGAGCGGCGCCTTTAATGGGCGGTAAGAATGCAAAAAGGAATAGCGCGCTATAGAGCATAAGCTTTCGCATAGGGCATTTTTTTTCAAAATTAGGGCATTTTATTTTTATAGGCAAATGCGAATTTAAACTTTAACAATTTCCTTTCATGAACAAGCCCGCCTTGCCGCTGTTAGGATGAAATGCCATAACGGCTGTACGCAACTGCCAAAAGCGTATCTTTGCCGCCATCATTCATTGATTTTAGTCCGTTAAACTTGGAAAAAGCTCCCGACATACAGCCATCCGGCGCAGCCTTGACCGACGCCGACCCCACGGCAGAATCGCGCAAGCGCGATCACATCGAGCTGGCGTTCCGCAGCCAGGTGGCCGGCGCCGAGCTCGACGCCCGCTTTTACTACGAGCCGCTACTGGCCGCCCACCCGCAGCCCGGCAGCCTGCCGGCCATTGAGCTGGGCGGAAAGACCATGCGGGCGCCCATCTGGATTTCCAGTATGACGGGGGGCACTGAAAAGGCGCTGACCATCAATCGGAACTTAGCGCGCGTTTGCGCCGAGTTTGGCTTGGGCATGGGGCTGGGCTCCTGCCGTCCGCTGCTGTACGGTGATGAGCGGCTGGCCGATTTCAACGTGCGCCCGCTCATGGGGCCGGAGGCGCCGCTGTTTGCCAACCTCGGCGTGGCCCAATTGGAAAACCTCATCGATAGAGGCGAGCTGGAGCGGGTAGATGCGCTGTTGCACAAGCTTGACGCCGATGGCCTCATCATACACGTCAATCCGCTACAGGAGTGGCTTCAACCCGAGGGCGACCGATTCCGGCGACCGCCGCTGGAGACCGTCGAAGCCGTGCTGGCCCACTTAGGCGGCGTACCGGTGATCGTCAAGGAGGTCGGTCAGGGCATGGGCTACGCCAGTCTCAAAGCCCTGCTGCAACTGCCGCTGGCGGCCATCGACTTCGCGGCGGGCGGCGGCACCAACTTCGCGCGGCTGGAGCTGCTGCGCAGCGAGCCCGTGCGCAGGCATGTGTACGAAGCCTTAGCCTTAGTAGGCCACGATGCGGCCGATATGACCGAGCTCGCCAACGCCATCGTCGAAGAGCTGGGCCCCCGCCGCCAATGCAACCGCATCATCGTCTCCGGGGGGGTGCAGCACTTCCTCGACGGCTACTATTACACCCAAAAACTTACCA
>CAYOTJ010000224.1:0-6426 GCA_964406855.1 uncultured Saprospiraceae bacterium | reverse complement strand
CATATCAATGCCCCGTCTGGTAAATATCAGCCACCTTTCTGCCTTTTGAGTGCTATATTTTTTCAAATCGCGCCCCATCAGCATAGGCTTTAAGATATTGCGTTCTTGTGGCGGAATGTGTTCGTACTCCTCTTGTGGTAACATAAATATCGCAGAGGCTCCCGTTTTAATGCCATAATATGCCCCACCGCTAATATATTTATCCAAGCTAACCGACTGTTCTTTTACTGTATTGAGAATTTTCTCCTCTATCGGTGGGTTCAGTTGCCACTGGCCCGGCTTCAGGGTATCGGTTTTTACAGAAAACTTTAGCCGTTCCACTTCGTCTGGTAGCTTTTTGCCATTCCGGAAGGGAACTTCCTCAAATAGCACAATATCGAATGTGGAGGCAGGCGGTTTTTTTTCAAACATCAGGATGCAGGGGTAAGCCATAGCCGATTCAAACACGGGCAGGTCGCCAAAGTCGAGCAATTGGTGTATGCGGGTCTTGTATTGTAGCATAGTGCGCAGCCCTTCGCCATAGCTGGACCGAATCCATTTGTTGTTGATGATAAAGGCAAACTGTCCTCCAGGGCGCAGGAGTTTTGTATAGGCCAATTCCACAAAATACACCAAAAGGTCGGCTGTTCCCTTAAAAGTCAAAGGGTATAATTCCTTTAAGATAGCCTTCATTTCCGTACCGATGGTTTCTTGACGCACATACGGTGGATTGCCAATGACAATGTCAAATCCGCCTGTATCAAAAACTTCTTTAAACCAAGTATGCCACAAGAAGTAGGGTTTTTCATCCCGTTCCTGCCACAAGACTAAGCGTCGTTGCTTATCTTCGCAATCGGCTATTTCTGCCTCTATGCGCTCCAGCTCCTTCAAAAATTTAGTGCCCGGACGCTTTATCTCCTGTTCCCGCTTCAAATTGCCATTTGCCTCTTCAAGATCACCTGAGAGAAGATTTTTATAGTTTTGAATGGCTCTCATGAGCCCTTCGTCTATTTTAGTGCTGATCTTATTTTTTAGTTCAGCTTTTTCATCTGCATTTTGAGTGTCAAAATATCGCTTTATCCACTTTTCTAACTCCGTCTTCTCCCCATCCTCAAACGATACAACAGGCTCTTCAACAGTCAGAAACAGCCCAGGCGGCTCGGGGTAATTTTTCTTCCCCCTGGGGTTCTTTTTCTTCTTTAATTCAGGACTATCTCCGTTTTCAGCAAGCAGGTTCCCTAAGTCTATACCATCAAAACGTTCCAGTAAACTATCCCCTTGCATGATTTTATAGTCCAGATTGGGCAAAGGTTCAGGCTTTTCCTCATCTACTACGAGCGCGAGCCAGAAACGAAGCCGGGCAATATCCACGGCTCCCTTGTCTTTATCTACGCCGTAAATGCAGTTGTGGATGATTTCCTTTTTAAGCGCGGCAAAGTCTTCTGTCAAGTCAAGTTCTACCTGACAATGGAAAATCTCATATAACAATCCCATAGGAAAGGCCCCCGAACCAATAGCAGGATCGCAGATGCGAACATCTCGAAGTAACTTTTCCAGCAGACGGGCATTGGCATAGACAAATCCGTCTTTGGGGCCGCGTTGCTTGTGTCGGACAAAGTGCGTAAGCTCTTCCTCGTCTTTGATCCGGCTGTCGCTCCAGCTTACTTTGAGCAGCGCTTGGTCTGCCTCCGCCTCATCAGAAGTAGAAAACCCCACTCGCTCTTTTAAGTATTGTAAAAGGCTTTCCTGACACATATAGTGCACAATGTCCTTTGGAGTGTAGTATGCACCTTTTTCTCTGTTCTCTTCAAGAAGGTTTTCAAATATATGCCCCAACATTTCAGGATCAATCCCTATTTCATGGTCATTTGGAGCGCTTTCATCTACAGTAAAGTTATACTGGCCAAAAAAAGTAAATAACTCACTAAACCAATCAATAGGAAAATCAAAAACTTCTGAGCCTGGCACATCGTCTTCAAATAAACCTCCATTCAGGAATGGCACGCGTACCTGCTCTCCATTGGGGAGTTCGAATAAATCATTCGGCCTATCCGGGTTATTCAAGGTCTTAAAAAAAAGTCGGGTTAATTGTTTGCTATAAAAAGTCCTTTTACCCTCATCAGATAAACCATAAAACATATTAGCTATAAAATCAGGGTCTCCGCCTACCCAGTCATCTGAATTCACCGGACATCCCATCCAGCCTTTCTTCTGGAGGAAGTAGATGAAAACCAAGCGGCCCAATAAGCGTTTGGCAAAATCCCGCATGGGTTTTTTATCCTTTTCATCTGCACTTTCTACTCTTACCTTAAAAACATCGTAGGCTTGTGAGCCCGATTGCGCCAGATGATTCCAACAGCTTTTGTACAAAGCCCGATAGTGATCAAAAAACTCCTTATTGATTTTTTCCACCGAAAACACCTCCATCACATCCTCCAACCGCTTGTGTTGAATACCGGCCAATTGCTGGAACCGCTGCCGGGCTGTACGGGTATTTTCGTCCTTCCCCAGCAGATACGTAAACCGTCGGGTATCGGTTTGAATCATCTGGGTGTGGGTTTCTCGTTTGGCCACCAAAGTCATACGCCACTTGCCCGACTCGGGGTCGGCAAATGCCGCCAATGCGCCCGCTACTGCCGAATCTGTGCGCAATTTCTCTATGATGGTCGCAAGCATCACGCGATTGCGGTGCACTTTAGTGAGCTTAGGCTGTAATTCTACCGCATAAACATTGATTACCGTTCGGGCTGTATCGTTTAGTTTTATGGCCCCATTCTGAACAAACGTTTGCACGCGCTCATGCTCGGCCTGTACCGACAATCCCGTTGACGCCTCCTCGAAAGCTTCTCCAAATAAATGGCGCAACAAAGCAGACCAGTTGTCGGGATGGTACGGCAGGTTCAAAAATCCAAAATCCATAGCTCAAGGTTTAAGCGCTAAAACTCTCCGAGATGATAATTTCCGGCTGAAATATACGCGGTTTTGGGGAAGCGCCGGCGGGTTCCGACTCATTTTCTTCGGGTCGGGCGGTTCTGGCAAAGCCGCGCACAATGCCCAATAAATCTTCCAGCGCCTTCACCACATGGCGCCCGTCGGCCTTGGCGGCTTTGGCCAACTTGTTTACATCTCGGGGCAACTTGGTATATACCCCGGCGCGTATGGTCTCTTTAGCCCAAAAGAGGTCTTTGCGATCGGCGTCGCCCGTGAAGTCGGCCGGAATAAACTTATCGATATAACCAATGGCTTCCTTTTCCGCCTTGCTCAGGGTAGGCAGGGCAACGTTTTTCGACACATTCGCCAATTTTATTTCCTGTTCAAAGGTATCTACGGCGCGTTGTATTTGTTCGTGATGCTGGGCGTGCAGGGGCACAGATCGCTCGTCGGCTAAGGCATAGAAGATGGCCTCGGCCTCCAGAAAAGAAAGTGTACGCACCTCGCCGCCGGGCTGTACGTAAAAGAAGTTATCGCGCTTGCCCGACTTGACATAGGCAATGGTAGACCCGGCCTGCCCCGCATGGGCGCGCCCGCAGCGGGCGCGGCGCGGCATCTGTTGTATTTGTCTGAACCGCTCCGGATTTTCTTCCTTGTACCTGCGCAGCCACATGAGTACTTCTAAGCGGCGGTCGCGTTCGCCTTCTACGTTTTCACGAAACAGGCTGTGGCTCTCAAACTCTTCCAGCGTAGAGTATATCTGGCTGTCTTCGCCCAGCGCCGTATGGAAAGCCTGTATTTTCATAAAGGCTTTCTTTTGAAGTTCAATGTCGTTTTCTACCTTGGCCGTAGGATAGAAATTATAGATAAATACCTCGTCGGCGGCGCTGCCTATGCGGTTTACCCGCCCTATGCGCTGCATCAGCCGGGTCGAGTTCCAGGGGGTATCGTAGTTAACGATGCTGTTGGAGCGGTGAAGGTTCACTCCCTCGGCCAATACCTCGGTACTGATGACGATATTATAGTCGTTGCGGCGTTTTTCTATTGGCGCATTGGCGTCGAAGTTGGCCTTCACTTCCTCCATCATCTCTTTTCGGTTGGCGCTGCTCACCACCAGCACCTTATAACCGGAATATTGCGCCAACCGGTCGCGCAGGTAGTGGGCCGTGACGACGCTCTCGGTGAATACCACTAATTTTTGCTCGGGATTGACGGTTTTGAGCAGCATCTTTTTTTGCAACTGCAGAAGGAACTCGTCAAATTTAGGGTCCTGTACAATCTTATCCCAGCGGTCTGTCAGGCCTTCCAATATGCGCTGATCCCGTTTCAGCCTATCTAAATATTCGGGTTTAAAATCGGCGGCTTTGCAAATGATCGCATGCTTGCCCTGTTCCATCATCTCTACCACAAGCGCCTCTAACTCCTCTTCGCGCTCATCCATCACAAAGCTGGTGACCTTACCTTTGAGGTCGGGGACGATAAAAATTTTATCCTGCTCAAACATCCTGAGCATGGCCGTATTGGCTTCTAAGAAGTTGCGCAGCGAAGTGCGGAAGGCCGTAAAGCTACTGTCCAAGCGCTTGATGAGAAAGGTGCGCATAATGATCGCCAATTGATCGGAGATCAGCTCGGCATAACGAAACTTGGGCTTATTGGCATCGTCTAAGAAATATTTAATGGCCTGATAGCGGGCATAGGTCAGCCCTGCGTCCTCCTTGTTGCCTATTAGTTGAGCTGTTTCATCATAGAGGGCTTCCATCTGTTCGTCGAGCTGATAGAATACGCGGCGCGGCGGATTCACATGCGGGAAGCGAATGCCTTGGGCGTCTATGTCCTTGCGGTAGAGTTCGTTTTCTTTGATGTCGGTACGGGTGCGGCGCACGGTTAAGGGGGCGATGATATCGCGGCGAATTTGCTCATAAATGGTTTTGATGTGCTGCTTGGCCTGCTCCAGGTCGGGTATATTTTTGGCCAATCGGTAAGCCTCGATGTGCTTAGCGAAGTAATGTTGGAGGTTGCCAATTTCCAGCGTGGCAAATTTGGCATCCTGAAACAGGTAAAGCAGGCTCCGAATGTCTTCCGGGCGGTTGTTGAGGGGGGTCGCAGAGATGAGCATTACGCGCTTGTGGTTATCTTCTCGGGTGATAATCTGCCCCTCATTGCGGCAGTGCGATTTGCATATCTGCTGAAGCAGGTTAAAACTCTCGGTATAGTCGGAGCGAAACTTATGCGCTTCATCTACAATGATCAGGTCGTAGCGTTCGGGGTCGGTCACCTTGTGGAGGCTGCCATTGGATTCGATGCGAACATTGGGCAAATCAAACCGGTTGAGGGTTTCCTCCCAGTTTTCACGCAATGCCGGCGGGCAAATAACGAGCGTGCGGGTGCGTATCCCATTGGCATAAAAAAACTTGCGGGCAATCATAGCCCCAACAACGGTTTTCCCCAGGCCTACTACGTCCGATAAGAAAAACCCATTGTATTGCTTGAGTTTTTCGAAGCCGTCGTTGACGGCGTCGATCTGATACGACAGCTTGGCAAATCCCTTAGGCAGGTCTTCAGCGCTCGAAGGATCGTACGCTATGGCATGGCCAAAATAGGAAATGAGGAATTGGATGTAAATTTCAAAAGGAGTAAAATCGTCTTTGAGGTAAGTTTTATCCTTGATCTCGGCGGCTTGTACGGGCAATATTTCAACGCTCTCCTGCCAAAGGCGCTCGAAGGTATCGAGCGCAAAATCTACGTCGGCATTGTCCCGAAGTTCTACATTGAACTCAAAATTGCCGGCCAGCCCGCTATCCGTGAGGTTGCTGCTGCCCGTGATGACCCGCCCATAGCCATGATCGTGTTTTTCCTGTTCGCGGAAGATATACACCTTGGCATGAATCCGCTTATCCGGATGAGCCCGTAGCTGTATTTTACCGGAGGCGATGTCTTCCACAAATTGCAGCATACCTTCCTCAACCTCCTGCTTATAGACCGACTCTTGGATGTCGCGCTGTATAAATGTTCCGAAATTGGCGCGAACATCCTCGGCCGCAAACCTCAGGCTAAGCCCTTTGTCGTAGTATTTGGCGGTCAGCGCGTCTACGTCAATACCCACCAATATGCGCACCTCGTTCACCCCCTGAATCATATTTCGTATCTGATGATAACCTGAAGCGCGGAAATAGCCCACAAGCGCATCGAAATAATAGATGTGTAGGTGCCTTACGATACCCTCAAACTTAGAGCGCAGGGTATTATCGCCTTCATTGGTAAAAAACTTAGTGGCCGACATCGGGGCTTTTTTTGTTTAAAACACAAAGAAACAAAAATTATTGATTATTTAGTCTTCGCCGCGTATAATTTTGAAGGCCCTCCTGTTTGAGAGCCATAAACCTCCAAAGCGCCGCACGCCCGGCCCACCGGGTGAAGCGGTATGGCCCCGCCGCCTTGCGAAGGCAGCTGCCCATAGAGGCGCGGGGCCATAAGAGCGGAACACGGGGCGCCGCCTGTGCCGCCCCATAAACGCTA
>CAYOTJ010000223.1:0-6430 GCA_964406855.1 uncultured Saprospiraceae bacterium | reverse complement strand
GGTCGGGTGGATATGCGCTACATCATACTGCTGCTGTTGCTGGGTATAGTGGTATTTGCCATGCTCATTTTTATCGGGCATTATATCCCCGACTTTGTGCGGGTAGCCACCTGGGAAAACCGCATCCGGGAATTTGTACAGGAGCCCGATCAGATTTATCAGGTTGTACAGGCAAAAATAGCCATTGCCAATGGGGAGTGGTTTGGCGTAGGGCCGGGCAATAGCATACAGCGCAACTATCTGCCTTCGCCGTACTCTGATTTTATCTATGCCATCATCTGCGAGGAGTACGGCATCATTGGCGGGGCGCTGCTCATTGGGTTGTACCTGTTGTTGTTTTTCAGGGTCACCCGGCTGGTCACCAAAAGCTCTAAGGCATTCGGCGCTATGGTAGCGCTGGGGCTTAGCCTGCTGCTTATCATACAGGCGTATTTAAACATCGCCGTTTCGGTTAATCTGGTGCCTGTAACGGGGCTTACGCTTCCTCTCATCAGTATGGGCGGCACCAGCATTGTATTCACCTGCGTGGCATTTGGAATCATTCTGAGTGTCAGTAAGTTTATGGAGGCGGTAGGCGAATGAAAAAGTTAAACATCATCATCAGTGGCGGCGGCACAGGCGGGCATATTTTTCCGGCCATTGCTATTGCCGACGCCATAAAAGCGCAGGCGCCACAGGCCGATATTCAGTTTGTGGGCGCATTGGGGAAGATGGAGATGGAGCGGGTCCCGAAAGCGGGCTACCCGATCACCGGTTTGCCCATAAGCGGGCTTCAGCGGCGATTGAGCTGGCAAAATGTTAAGCTGCCCTTTAAACTCATTGGCAGTTTGCTGAAAGCTGCCCAATTGATTCGCAAGTACCAACCGGGCGTTGTCATAGGTACGGGCGGGTACGCCAGCGGACCGATGCTCGCCGTAGCGGGCTTGATGGGTATACCTACCCTCATACAGGAACAAAACGCTTATGCCGGCATCACCAATAAGCTGTTGGCCCGACAGGTAAAGCGGGTTTGTGTGGCCTACCCGGGCATGGAAGCTTACTTCCCGTCTGAAAAGCTGAAGCTCACAGGCAATCCGGTTCGGCAAGACATTGTGGCGTTGGCTTCAATGGCAGAAGGCTCGGCAGAGCAATTACAGCTTCGTCAGACGGCGGCGACACATTACGGCCTTGACCCCCAGCGCCCTACCGTGCTGATTGCCGGAGGGAGCTTAGGCGCCCGCACCCTCAACGAGGCCATGATGGCGCTTGACCCCATACTGGCCCAACAGCAGCGGGTACAATGGCTCTGGCAGTGCGGCAAAGTCTACGCAGCCCGCTGCGAAGCGTCTGCGACGGCCGGTTGGCCCAATGTGAAGGTACTACCGTTTATCGACCGCATGGACCTGGCCTATGCGCTGGCTGACGTGGTGGTATGCAGGGCCGGCGCCCTTACCATTGCCGAGCTCTGCGTGCTGGGTAAGCCCGCCGTACTGGCGCCCTCGCCTAATGTGGCTGAGGATCATCAAACGAAAAATGCCCGCGCCCTGGCCGACAGAGGGGCCGCCATCCTGGTGGCCGATGCCCACATCGGCACGGAGTTGGGCCCACAGGTAATGGCGTTGCTGGCCGATGACAGCCGACGCGCAGCGCTGGCCGCCAACGCCCGGAAAATGGGCTTTCCCGCTGCCGCAACCGAAATAGCGGGCGAAGCTCTGGCACTTATTCAGTAATGTACAAAACATCGTAGAAGCGACACAGATATGGAACTCAAGGACGTACGCAGCATTTACTTCATCGGCATCGGCGGCATAGGTATGAGCGCCCTGGCCCGGTATTTTTACCGGAGAGGCGTTGCTGTGGCAGGCTACGACCGAACGGAGACGGAGCTCACCCGCGCCTTAGCGGCAGAAGGGATGAACATCCGCTACCATGAAGATGCGACGACCTTGCCGCCTACAGATCTGGTTGTATATACCCCGGCCGTTCCGGCGGCTCATGCCGAGTTGCGCTATTTCCAGGGGCAGGGATACCCTGTATACAAGCGCAGCGAAGTGTTGGGCCTCATCAGCAGGGGGATGCGCGCCATAGCCATCGGCGGCACCCACGGCAAAACCACTACTACAACCCTGACTACGCATTTGGTGCGCAGCGCCGGGATTGATGCCAGCGCCTTTTTGGGCGGTATCAGTCGGAACTTAGGCTCAAATTTCGTGGCGGGCCTGGATGATTTAGTGGTGGTGGAAGCCGATGAGTACGATCGCTCGTTCCTGCGCCTTGATCCCGACATTGCCGTGATCATGGCCATGGACCCCGATCATCTGGAAATATACGGCAACCATGAAAATATGGTGGAAACCGGTTTTCGCGCCTTCGCCCGCAAGATCAAACCGGGTGGAAAATTGTTGCTGCGCTACGACCTGGAGCATTATTTCCCGGCCTCAGACGCCTACCCGACGCCTGAAACCTTTGGCGTGGGCGGGGGCCTGCACCGCAGTGACAACATACGGGTGGAAGACGGCTACTTCGTATTCGACTACGAAAGCCCCTTGGCTAACCTAAAGGGCTTGAGGCATCCGCATCCGGGCCGTCACAACGTCGAAAACGCCACGGCAGCGATTACGGCAGCCCTTATTGCCGGCGCTTCACCAGAATCCATACAGGAAGGGCTGCTGACCTTCCAAGGCATCGGTCGCCGCTTCGAGTTCATCATCCGCAGCGATGACCGCATTTACATCGACGACTATGCACACCACCCGGCCGAATTGGAAGCCGCCATCGGCGCTGCCCGCCAATTGTATCCGGGGCAAAAACTGACCGGGGTCTTTCAACCCCACCTTTACAGCCGCACCAACGACCTGGCCGACGGCTTTGCCGCCGCCTTAGACCAATTGGACGAGGCGCTGCTGTTAGACATCTACCCGGCCCGCGAAGAACCCATGCCCGGCGTGAGCTCGGCCATGATCAAAGACCGAATGAAAAACCCCAACTGCACCCTGCTGGGTAAGGCAGAACTACCGGAGGCCATCCGGCAGCGCAATCCCCGGCTGTTGCTCACTATGGGCGCAGGCGACATAGATACCTTTGTGGAACCCATTAAACAAATTTTACTAACCGGAATGTAGAGCGCTATGAATCAGTCGACCTTCAATCAGTCTGTCAAACGCCTGGTGTACGCCTCCGCATTTTTTGGCGTAACCTTGCTGGTGGTCAACTTCGTCAACCGTCGTGAAGCAGCGGCAGTAGACGGAATCGTAGCGCATATCGAGCCGCTGCCCGACGGCAACTTCCTCTTCACCAAGGAGGATGTGCCCAAACTGCTCGAAAGCCGATTTGAACAGCCCCTGACGGCCATGTCGCTGGCTCAGGTAGATGTCGAGCGCTTAGAGCGGGTGCTGGAAGAAGTGCCCTTCATCAAGGAGGCCGACGCCTACCTCGATGCCAAAGGTCAGGTACACCTCAATTTGGTACAGCGCGAGCCGCTGTTGCGCGTCATGGACAACAACGGCCTCGACTACTACCTCGACCGCAGCGGCGAGCGCATGCCCCCCAGCGAGCACTACGCCGCCCGTGTAATGGTGGCTACGGGCAATCTGCCGCCGCATACGCCCGACTTCCGGCAGCGCACCCGCTCGCTGCTCAAAGATGTCTTTGACCTGGCCGAGATGATCCATCAGGATGAATTCCTGAGGGCGCTCATCGAACAGATATACGTCAACAACAAAGGCGA
Organism: uncultured Saprospiraceae bacterium; assembly: GCA_964406855.1. Taxonomy (GTDB): domain Bacteria; phylum Bacteroidota; class Bacteroidia; order Chitinophagales; family Saprospiraceae; genus JAUMBM01. The sequence continues at coordinate 2,724 of CAYOTJ010000223.1, read as the reverse complement.
AATGGTGCTGGCCCCAAAAGTGGGCAGCCAGATCATCCAGTTTGGCCGCATACGCGATGCCGCAGAAAAACTGCACCGCCTCAAAGTCTTCTACCGGGAGGGGTTGCCTTACTCCGGCTGGGATCAATACCGGGCCTTCGACCTCAGGTACAAAGGCCAGGTAGTTGCTAAAAAATATTAGTCATTTAACCTACTGATTTATTGAAGCTGACGCTTAGGTAGCCGGCGCTTCAAAACCTAAACTTGAAGTGTGATGGAAGCAAATCACGAAAACAAATTGTCTGACGCCATTGTCGCCATCGACATTGGTACTACCAAAGTGTGCGCCATTGTAGGGCGCAAAAACGAACATGGCAAGCTGGAAGTCCTCGGCTTTGGAAAAGTCGATAGCGAAGGCGTGCTGCGCGGCGTAGTCTCCAACATCGAAAAAACCGTCAATGCCATCTCCGAAGCCGTAAGGCTGGCGCAGCGGCAGTCGGGCCTCACTTTCGATTACGTACACGTGGGCATAGCCGGCCAGCACATCAAGAGCCTCCAGCATCGCGGTATGGTCATGCGCGACAACGACCATACCGAAATCAGCCGCCGCGACATCGATCGCCTGATCTCTGATATGTACAAGCTGGTGCTGCCGCCCGGCGATAAAATCCTGCACGTCATCCCGCAGGAGTATACCGTCGACAGCGAGCAGGGCATACTCGATCCCATCGGTATGTCGGGCATTCGCCTCGAAGCCAACTTTCACATCATCACAGGCCAGATCACCGCTTCCAACAACATCCACCGCTGCGTAGAGCGCACAGGCCTGCGCGTGGCCAACATGACGCTGGAACCCATTGCCAGCGCCGCCGCCGTACTCAGCGAGGAGGAAAAAGAAGCCGGCGTAGCCTTAGTCGACATCGGCGGAGGCACTACCGATATTACCATCTTTCAGGAGGGCATCATCCGCCATACGGCCGTTATCCCCTTCGGCGGTAATATCATCACCAAAGACATTAAGGAAGGCTGTAACGTCATGGAAAACCATGCGGAAAAGCTTAAAGTAAAATACGGTTCGGCCTTAGCCGAAGAAGTCTTCGACAACCGCATCATCGCCATTCCGGGCCTGCGCGGGCGCGACCCCAAAGAAATTTCCGAAAAAAACCTCTCTCGCATCATTCAGGCAAGGGTAGAGGAAATTCTGGATTACGTGGTGTGGGAGGTGCGTCGCTCGGGCTTTGAGCGCAAGCTCATCGGGGGCATCGTGCTCACCGGCGGCGGCGCCCTGCTGCGCGACATTGAGAAGCTCGCCGAGCTCCATACCGGCTTCAATACCCGCATTGGGTATCCGGTCGAGCACCTGGCGCACGGCTATCACGAGCATCTCACCAGCCCCATTTACGCTACGGCCATCGGCCTGTTGCTCAAAGGGTTTGAAGACTTCAGTCTCGGCAAAGCAGCCATCGTTGCTAAGGAAGCGCCTGCCAAAGAAGCGTCGGTTCAGGAAGAACCCGAAGCCCCCGACGCCGAAGCTATGGCCGCCAACGGCAAGTGGTACGAACAGCTTTTCCGCAAAACCAAGGAGTGGTTTGAAGCAGAACCAGATGCCGATTTTTAAATCCCATTCCTAAACATAAGTTCCCTGTAGCCGCCATCGGCCGGCAGGGGCGCAAAAACAGCAAAACCATGACTTTCGATCTTCCTAAAAAAGGCGCCGCCAGCCCCATCATCAAGGTTATCGGCGTAGGCGGCGGCGGCAGCAATGCCGTCAACCACATGTTTCGTCAAGGTATCGTTGGCGTCGATTTCGCCATTTGCAATACCGATGAGCAGGCTATGGGCATCAGCCCCGTGCCCACGCGCATCGCCCTGGGGCCGTATCTCACCGAAGGTCGCGGCGCAGGGTCCAAACCCAATGTAGGCAAACTGGCCTGCGAAGAGTCCATCGACGACATCCGCACCTACCTGTCCGACAGTTGCAAGATGCTCTTCATCACCGCAGGTATGGGCGGCGGCACCGGCACCGGAGCAGCCCCCATCATCGCCCGAACGGCCAAGGAAATGAACATCCTCACCGTGGGCATCGTTACCCTGCCTTTTACCTTTGAAGGCCGCCGGCGCACCGATCAGGGCACCGAAGGCCTCGAAGAACTCAAGAAGTACGTCGATACCCTCATCATCATCTCCAACGACAAACTCCGCCAAATACACGGCAACCTGAGCCTGTCAGAAGCCTTCTCCCAGGCCGACAACATCCTCACCACAGCCGCCAAAGGCATAGCCGAAATCATCACCGTGCCCGGCTACGTCAACGTCGACTTCGAGGACGTCAACACCGTTATGCGCGATAGCGGCGTAGCCATCATGGGCACCGCCACCGCCGAAGGCGACGATCGCGCCCGCATGGCTGTCGATATGGCCCTCCATTCTCCCCTGCTCGAAGACAACAACATCTCCGGCGCCCGTCACATCCTGCTCAACATCTCGTCGGGCAGCCGTGAAGTGACGATGGATGAAATCTTCGAAATCACAGAGTTCGTTCAGGAAGAAGCCGGCCATGGCACCGACCTCATCTGGGGCAACTGTTATGATCCCAGCCTCGGCGATAAAATCAGCGTAACCATCATCGCTACCGGCTTCGACAGCCGCCAGCGCCCCGTTGCCGAGCCCGCCAACGACCGCATCGTAGTACACCTCGACGATGAGGCCGATACCCGGCCTCATCGTCGAGGTGTACTACGATGC
>CAYOTJ010000222.1:0-6444 GCA_964406855.1 uncultured Saprospiraceae bacterium | reverse complement strand
GTTTTGGAACATTTGATTTCGGAGTAAAGAAAAATAAAAAGTGCGGAAATGTGTGCCCTAAATTAGAAAAAGTATGCGCAAAAGTCGCGTCGTCGGGTTATCTTTGCGCGCAATTTTAACCGGCCGCCAGGCGGCGGTTCCAAGTTGTGCAACATGCCCAAAGATCAATCCATCCGTTCGGTTCTCATCATTGGTAGTGGTCCCATTATTATCGGTCAGGCTTGTGAGTTCGACTACTCCGGCAGCCAGGCCTCGCGTTCGCTGCGCGAAGAAGGTATAGAGGTGACCCTCATCAACAGCAATCCGGCCACCATCATGACCGACCCCGTCACGGCCGACAATGTGTACCTGCTGCCGCTGACGGTAGAGAGCATTGAGCAAATTTTGCAGGAGCGCCAGATCGATGCTGTGCTGCCCACCATGGGCGGCCAGACGGCCCTCAACTTAGCCATTGAAGCCGACCAGCGCGGGGTGTGGGAGCGCTACAATGTGCGCATGATCGGGGTAGACATCGACGCCATTGAGCTTACGGAAAACCGTGAGGCTTTCCGCCAGCACATGGTCAAGAATGGCCTAAGCGTGGCTCCGTCCCATATTGCCAACTCCTTTCTGGAGGGCAAAGAGGCGGCACAGGACATTGGCTTTCCGCTGGTGATCCGGCCGTCGTATACCTTGGGCGGCACCGGAGCGGCTTTTGTGCATCACGCCTCTGAATTTGACGACCTGCTGCGCCGCGGCCTCAACCTGAGCCCCACCCACGAGGTGCTGGTAGAAAAGGCTGTGTTGGGTTGGAAGGAATTTGAGCTGGAGCTGCTGCGCGACGCCAACGACAACGTTGTCATCATCTGTACCGTTGAGAACTTCGACCCTATGGGTATCCATACCGGCGACTCCATCACTGTGGCGCCGGCCATGACCCTCAGCGATACGGCCTATCAGGAAATGCGCGACCAGGCCATCAAAGCCATGCGCTCGCTGGGCAACTTCTCCGGGGGCTGCAACATACAGTTTGCCCTCAACCCCGAGACGGAAGACCTCATCGTCATCGAGATCAACCCCCGGGTGAGCCGCTCTTCGGCCCTGGCGAGTAAGGCCACGGGCTACCCCATTGCCAAAATTGCCGCCAAATTAGCGATTGGCTATACCCTCGACGAGCTCAAGAATCAGATCACCAAGACCACTTCGGCCTACTTTGAGCCTACGCTCGACTACGTGATTGTGAAGATGCCGCGCTGGAATTTTGAAAAATTCCCCGGCGCCGATCACCGCCTTGGCCTCCAGATGAAGTCGGTGGGCGAAGTGATGGCCATTGGCCGCAACTTCCTCGAAGCCCTGCAGAAGGCCTGCCAAAGCCTCGAAAATGGCCGCGCCGGCTTGGGCGCCGACATCAAAGAGTGGATCAGGACCGAAGACATACTCGAACGCTTGGAGAAGGCCAGCGACGACCGCATCTTCCGCGTTAAAGACGCCCTGCGCTTAGGCGTGCCCAGCAGCACGGTGCACAAGCTCACCAAGATCGACCCCTGGTTCATCAAGCAGATCAAGCGATTGGTGAAAATGGAAGAGCAACTCATGCGCTACAACGTACCGGAAGACATACCGGCCGACTTTCTGCGCGAGCTCAAGGAGGTGGGTTACTCCGACTCGCAGATCGCCTGGGTGATGCGCGTAAAGGAAGACGATGTGACCCGCTACCGCAAAAACCTCGACATCCGGCGCACCTACAAGATGGTAGATACCTGCGCCGCAGAGTTTGAGGCCAAGACGCCTTACTACTATTCTACCTTCGATACCGAAAACGAAAGCCGCCCCTCTGAACGCAAGAAAATTGTGGTGCTGGGCAGCGGCCCCAACCGCATCGGGCAGGGCATAGAGTTTGACTACTGCTGCGTACACGGCCTGTTGGCCATCAAAGACCTCGGCTACGAGGCCATTATGGTCAACTGCAACCCGGAGACGGTATCCACCGACTTCGACGTGGCCGACAAGCTCTACTTCGAGCCCGTATACTGGGAGCACCTCGAAGAAATACTGGAATTGGAAAAACCCGATGGGGTCATCGTTCAGCTCGGCGGCCAAACGGCCCTGAAGCTGGCCAAGACCCTGCACGAGCGCGGCATTCCCATCATTGGCACCAGCTTTCCGAATATGGACTTAGCCGAAGATCGGGGCGCCTTTTCCGACCTCCTCAAGGAGCTTGATATTCCGTACCCCGAGTACGGCGTAGCCGAAGACACCGACGTCGCCCTGCGCATTGCCGCTCAGGTGGGCTACCCTGTGCTGGTGCGTCCCAGCTATGTGCTGGGCGGGCAGTTTATGCGCATCGTCATCAACGACGACGAGTTGGAGCGCCAGGTGCTCAATATCTTCAAGCACCTGCCCGAGCACCGCGTGCTCATCGACCACTTCCTTGAGCGCGCGAAAGAGGCCGAGATCGACGCCATTTGCGATGGCGAGCAGGTACACATCATGGGTATCATGGAACACATTGAGCCGGCCGGCATCCACTCCGGCGACTCTTCGGCCGTGCTGCCTACCTACAGCCTCTCGGTAGACGCCGTGAGTACTATGGTGGAGTATACCGAGAAACTGGCGCGCGCCCTCGACATCAGGGGGCTCATCAATGTGCAGTTTGCCGTAAAACCCGGCAAAGACGGCGCCCCCGATCGGGTTTACGTCATTGAGGCCAACCCCCGGGCCAGCCGCACTACGCCTTTCATTGCCAAGGCCTACCGCGTGCCTTACCTACAGATCGCTACCAAGGTCATGCTGGGAACCCACAAGCTCAGCGACTTCAACATACAGCCGCAGCCCAGCGGCTACGCCATCAAAGTGCCGGTGTTCAGCTTCGACAAGTTTCCCAATGTCAACAAAGACCTGGGGCCCGAGATGAAGAGCACCGGGGAGGCGATCCGCTTTATCAAAGACCTCTCGGATCCTTTCTTCCGCGAGCTCGACCGCCAGCGCTACATGTACCTCACGCGATAGCGGCCATCGACGGCGGGACGCCCCCCTATACGGTGTACCCCCCGTCGGCCACAAATACGCCGCCGGTGCAGTAGCCGCCTGCCGGCGAGGCTAAAAACAGCGCCAATCCCGCCACCTCTTCGGGCTGCCCGATGCGGCCCATGGGTATTTGGCGGAGCATGTGCTTCAAGATGGCGTCGTTGTTCCAGAGCGCCTCGCTGAACTTGGTTTGTATGATGCCGGGGCAAATCACATTGGCCCGCACCCCATAGGGCGCCCACTCCCGCGCCATCACCTGCGTGAGCGAAATCAGCGCGGCCTTGCTCACGCTGTAAATGCCCAACTGGGGCTCCGGCGAAAGCCCCCCGATGCTCGAAATATTGATGACAGACCCGCCGCCCCGCTTGCGCAGATGGGGCAGCGCCAGCTTGGCCAGCTCAAAAGGCCCTTTCAGGTTTACCTCCATAATTTTGTCGAAAGCCCAACTTTCGGTATTCTCCACGGGCCCGAAAACGGGGTTGGCCGCCGCGTTGTTCACTACAATGTCGACGCCGCCATAATGGGCCACCGTGGCGTCGACGAGCGCTGCCAGCGCCTCCTGTTGGCCTGTATTGGCCGCTATGCCCAGCGCATCTATGCCCTGGCTTTTGAACCGCTCGGCCACCTCTGCCACGGCCTCCGCCTTGCGGCTGCTCACCACTACCTGCGCCCCGGCCCTGCCCAGCGCTTCGGCTATCGACTCTCCAATGCCCTTGCTGGCTCCGGTGACAATGGCCACCTTGCCCGCCAGCGAAAATTGCTCGTCTATGTTCATACGCTTTGGTTTTGGCCCTAAGATAATGGATTTTTTCAGGCGGCGTTACTCCCGGGCTCGCTTTCGCACCCATGCAGGCGGCTTGTTGGAGCATAAAGTTATCCCAACCAAGATTTATGAATCTTAACCTGGAGGACTATAGATTTTCCCAGCCCCCTTGCTTTTATCCCAAAGAGGGGCGTATTTTGCAGATGGTATATCCGTCAGGAGGCCTTTGTTGCCCCGACAACCCGATAATTCTACTCCCAGATGTATAATTTTTCCTATTTCAAAGAGAAAGACCGGCAAGTCCTCCTGGATTTTATGGAAGATAATCCTTTTGCCTTTCTCTCGGGCAGTACGCTGTCGGGCAGGCCCGTTGCGACCCAAATTCCCATTCTGTTTGAGGAACGCGATGGGAATCTCTTCCTTCAGGGGCACATCATGCGGAATACAGACCACCACAAAGCGCTGGTTGAAAATCCCAATGCTTTGGTCGTATACACCGGCCCCAGTACTTATGTAAGCGCCTCGTGGTACAGTAACCCCGGGATTGGGTCTACCTGGAACTATATGAGCGTTTACATTAGCGGGCAGATGCGCTTTATGTCGTCAGATGAACTCGTACAGTTTATGCGAAAATTTACCCTGAAATTTGAGCAGGGAAACACCCGCTCTCTGACCATTTATGACAACCTGCCGGATACTTTCCTGAGCAAAATGATGCCTGCAATAGCCGGCTTCGAGCTCAAAGCCGATAAAATCGAGAATGTATTCAAGTTAAGCCAGAACAGAGACCAGGCGAGCTACCTCAACATCATTTCAAAACTTCAGACGCAAGGTGGAAACGACGCCCTGATTGCCGGCGAAATGGAAAAAAGAATCCCGGAGCTATTCCCGCCCGGTGCCGAATGGGACGGCTCAAAATTCGACTCCTGAAAATGAGTACCAAAACGCAACCCCTCGATAATCAAACCATGACCATAAAAAAGCTCCATCCGGGAGAGGTTTCAGATTTCATCCGGCTGATTGAAATCTTCAAGCTGGTTTTTGAAAACGACAACGATACGCCACCTGCCGGGTACCTGGGCCAACTGCTGTCAAAGGAAGACTTTTTTGTCTTTGTGGTCAGCATAGACGGCATCATCGTTGGCGGCCTGACCATTTATGTGTTGCACCCTTATTACAGCACAAACCCCATCGCTTATATCTATGACGTAGGTATAGCTGCTTTCAAAGGCGCGGATTGGGCAAAGCTTTAATGGCAGAAGTTGGCCGTTTTTGCCAGGCCAACGGATTTGACGAAGCCTATGTAGAAGCTGAAGCCGATGACGCCGATGCCGTACATTTTTATAGAAAAACGGCATTCAGCGATGAAATGAACGCCGTGCATTTTACGTATTCTTTTACAGACTAATCAAACATGCGGCGCAGCCGCCCAAACCACAAACTATGAGCAAAAGCCGGCTAATCATCATTGCCCTCCTCGCTTTGGCCGTACTGGCCTTCGTAAGCAATCCCAAAATAGAAGCCCACCGGGCCGCCGTGCGGGAAGAAGCCAACGACTACCTTCAGGCCTCGCTGGAAGAAAAGCGCAGCCAGACCAACAGCGGTCTCAGGCGGGCCGGCCAGGCCTTAGGCGCCGCCTTTGGAGGTATCATCGCCAATGAAGCCATTGACGAGGTCGTAACGGCTGATAACTACCTGCTGTTTTCAACCACCCGCGTTGAGTGGGAAGGCGAAACGCATACCATCGGGCTGGGGCTTTTTGGCAAGGTTTTTATCTCTCCCAATGCCCGCCGCATCGTGGAGGAGGAGATACTGGAATTGGATAAGTAGCAGCCTTAGCCATTTCGCCATGCAGCGCGCAGGGCCATTGCTGCCGACAGCCAGCGCCGCTGCCGTGTGAGCCAGTAGTAGGGCTCGGGGCTGCCGCCAAAAGCGCGCAAAAAACCTTCAATGCCCGGCAGATGGCTGCCTGCAAAGTCGAAAGCCGTGCAGCCCTCCTCGGCGCTCTGGCGAATAGACGACCAAAGGAGTAATGCAGCGGCCCCGCTCTGGCGCAAAGCCGGGTCGGATACCAACAGTTGGTTGTAAGTGGTTTGCCCGTCGCGGCAGCACAACTGCCCGGCATGGGCCCTCCCTTGCGCGTCGACGGCTAAGGTGAGTTGGCCGCTGCCGCTGCTGATCAGCCAGTTGGCCAAGCGCTCAAAAGCGCCCCGCCCAAAGTCGATGCGGGCGCCTCTATGCCGAAAACTGGCCTCTACCAAAGGCCAGTAGGCTTCGATATCCCGCGCCGTAATTATAGAAAGCTGCCCTTCGGCTTTGCGCACCTTGTTGCGCGCCTCGGGGCGCAGGCCCGCCCACAACGCCGCTGTATCCTGAAGCTCGCGCAGCACATAGGTGTAGCGCACTCGCTGCTGCCAGCCCGCGTGCTGAAAGGGCATGCCATTGGCCAACTGACGCGGGCATCTGATGCTGATGTGGGCGGCCCCCGGCAACTGGGCCAACAGGTCGCCGTAGGTACGCCACTGCCAGTCGACGAGGCGGGTAGCGCGCAAGGGCGCCTCGGGCGGCACCAACCAGGGCCCCAGCCAGGGCGTCAGCGGAGGCGTGCGCAATACCGCCACCCCCCAACGGCGCACGCGCTCGTAGGGCCAGATACCCCGCACCCGCCCCTCGCC
>CAYOTJ010000221.1:0-6458 GCA_964406855.1 uncultured Saprospiraceae bacterium | reverse complement strand
TTTTCACCCGGCCGAGCACAGCGAGGACGCGGTTTACCCGGCCGAGTATAGCGAGGACGTTTACCCGACCGAGTGCAACGAGGACGTGGTGGTGGTGGCGACCCCGCGCGCCAACCCAACTGCCTATGCGCCCCTCGGGCGCCAGGGAGGTGTCTGCGCGCGGGGGCACGCCCGAAAACCAACCCAAGCCACCATGATCTATGTCTGCCCTTTGCGCACAAGCTATATTGGTCGTTTCTATTTTCGGGGTGGAAGCTTTATCTTTGCGCGTCAATTCCGAAGAGCATGTACAAAGGTAAAAAAGTGATTGTGGTGCTGCCTGCCTATAATGCAGCGCTGACGCTGGAAAAAACCTACCGGGAGATCCCCATGGACCTGGTGGACGAAGTGGTGCTGTGCGACGATGCCAGCCGGGATAATACCTCGGAGCTGGCCCGGCAGATAGGCATACGGCACGTACTGGTACACGAACGGAACAAGGGCTATGGCGGCAATCAGAAGACCTTGTACAACAAGGCGTTGGAGTTGGGCGGCGACATTGTGATTATGTTGCACCCCGACTATCAGTACACGCCCAAGCTGATTCCGGCCATGGTAAACATCATTGGCGACGAGCTATACCCGGTGGTGCTGGGCTCGCGGATACTGGGCAAGGGCGCCCTGTCGGGGGGGATGCCGATATACAAGTACATCTCGAACCGGCTGCTGACGTTTACCCAAAACGTGCTGGTGAACTACAAGCTCTCGGAATACCATACGGGCTACCGGGCCTTTAGCCGCGAGGTGCTGGAAGGCATGAATTACAATCAGAACTCCGACGACTTTGTGTTTGATAACGAGATGCTTTCGCAGATCATTTATGCGGGCTTTCACATAGCGGAGGTAACCTGCCCGACGAAATACTTTGAAGAGGCCTCATCGATCAACTTCCGGCGCAGTGTGCGCTATGGGTTGGGCGTGCTGAACGTATCTTTGGCGCACTTTATGCAGCGGCTGGGCGTGGCCAATCATGCGCGCTACCGCAAACCGGCCCGCTAATGGACCCGCAGGGCCTAAAGCAGTGGTTAGACGAATGTGTGGATCGCTATAACCGACCGGACTTTATTGCGTCGGATCCCATAGCCATGCCGCATCGCTTCAGTAGCTTACAAGACCGGGAAATTATCGGATTCTGGACGGCCACCTTAGCCTGGGGGCAGCGCAAGACCATCCTACAAAGCGCAGCCCGGCTGGCGGAGTTGATGGACGGGGCGCCTTATGATTTTGTGCGCAACCACGAGGAGCGCGATCGGCAGCGGTTTGAGGGGTTTGTACACCGCACCTTTCAATATACCGACAGTTTATACTTTCTCACTTTCCTACAAGATTATTATCGAAAGCACGATACCTTGGAAGATGCGTTTGCGCGCTTTTTGGGGCCGGAAGACGAGCATGTGGGGCCGTCGTTGGCGGGCTTTCACGAGTTGGTTTTCTCGCTGCCGGAAGCGCCGGCGCGCACGCGCAAGCATGTAGCCACGCCCGTGAGGGGGTCGTCGTGCAAGCGGATCAACATGTTTTTGCGGTGGATGGTGCGTAAAGACGAGCGCGGCGTAGACTTGGGGCTGTGGGATCGCATAAGGCCGGGGCAATTGCTGATGCCCTTAGATGTGCACGTCGATCGGGTGGCGCGCAGGTTAGGCTTACTGGAGCGCCGCCAAACCGATTGGCTGGCGGTACTGGAGCTCACCGACAAACTGCGCGCCTTAGACCCCGACGATCCCGTCAAGTATGATTTTGCACTGTTCGGTTTGGGTATATTGGACCCTTACTAAAAACTACTTACTCTTGGTCGAAGCGCAACTCCTGGATAAGGTAGTTGGTTCCTGTTACTTTCATGTAGAGGTACACCCGGAATGAGCCGTTGGCCGTGGTGAGGTTGCCGATGCAGTATTCTGAATCGCTACCTTTAGAAGCGCCCTGGTGTACGAGCGAAAAATTGCGGGGCGGGTTTTTGGTGAAAAACTGCCGGATGACCTGCACCGCTTGTGCTTTGGTGTAGACGTTCTCTTGGTCGAGAACAGAAATTTCCACCGAGTTGTCAAGGTATTGCCCCAGGGCATCGGCATTGCCACTGCCCAATGCGCGGCTGATGTCGGCTAAGCCGGCAGCTACGGGAACAATCAATAGAGCAAACAACAACGATTTCATGGATGAAGGTTTTAACCTTGTTAATGGCGCTACTACCGGAGTAGTTACGCATTTTTTTGACGCAAAGGCGCAATAAAGTAACAAGCGCCCGGCGGCCGGGGCCGCAGACAACACAAATGAACCAGCAAAGAGTGTAGTTTGACGAATAATTTGCCTTGCTGCCCGATGCAGCAAATGTGAGGAAGGCAATTGGTGGGTTCAAAGTAAATAAACGCTGGGGAGAAAAAATAATTATCCGGTGGTTTTAACATAAAATTGGTTCGAAGGCGGCAAAAATCTTTTACAATTGTTGTACTGTTTACACTAAGTAGCCCTACCTTTGATAGACTAAAAGCATGGCCATGAGCAATAACAAAGCACTACTGATCATATTAGACGGCTGGGGCCTGGGCCAAAATCCTGCCGCCGACGCCATAGCGCAGGCGAATACGCCAAACTTTGACGCCCTGATGGCCCGATACCCGCACGCTACGCTGGTAACGCATGGCGAAGAGGTGGGGCTGCCCGACGGGCAAATGGGCAACTCGGAAGTAGGGCACCTCAATATTGGCGCGGGGCGGGTAGTATATCAGGAATTGGCGCGCATAAACCGCGCCGTTCGCGACGGCAGCTTAGCCGCTAACGCTACCCTGCTGGCTGCGCTCGACTACGCTAAGGCCAACAATAAGCCCGTGCATCTGATTGGATTGGTATCCGACGGGGGGGTGCATTCGCACATTGAGCATGTAAAAGCGCTTTGCGATATTGCAGTCGGGCGTGGGGTGGCGCGTACTTATGTGCATGCCTTTACCGATGGCCGCGATACCGACCCCAAGAGCGGCGTGGGCTTCCTGGCCGACCTTGTGAATCATCTGGAGGGTAAGCCGGCCAAACTGGCTTCGATTGTAGGCCGCTATTACGCCATGGACAGAGACAACCGCTGGGAGCGGGTGAAACTGGCTTACGACCTACTGGTACACGGCCAGGGCGAACTCGCTCAAGACCCGCTTGGGCTGCTGGCGAGCCGGTACGAGCAGGGGCAAACCGATGAGTTTATACTGCCCATTGCCTGCGCCGACGCCCAGGGAGCGCCCTTGGCTACACTGCGCGATGGCGACGTGGTATTGTGCTTCAACTTCCGCACCGACCGGCCCCGGGAAATTACCATGGCGCTCACCCAACGCGCCTTCCCCGAGCAGCAGATGAGTCCGCTGCACTTGCGTTATCTGACCATGACCCGCTACGACGATACGTTTACCGGCGTGGACATTTTGTTTGAGAAAAAAGACCTCAACAATACACTAGGCGAAGTAGTGGCTGCTGCCGGCAAAACCCAGGTGCGCATTGCGGAGACCGAAAAATACCCTCACGTCACCTTCTTCTTTTCAGGGGGCAGGGAGGAGCCTTTTGCGCAGGAGCGCCGCCTGCTGATACCTTCGCCCAAAGACGTGCCTACCTACGACCTCAAGCCGGAGATGAGCGCTTACGGAATCACCGACGCCATTGTAGCCGACATAGCTGCAAACGGCCCCGACTTCATCTGCCTCAACTACGCCAACACCGATATGGTGGGCCATACCGGCGACTTCAAGGCGGCCATGCGCGCCGCTGAAGTGGTGGACGAGTGCTTAGGCCGGCTGTTGGATACGGCGCTGGCGCATGGCTATGAGGCCATTGTCATTGCCGATCACGGCAACTCCGACTATATGATCAACCCCGACGGATCGCCCAATACGGCCCATACCCTCAACCCCGTGCCCTGCATTTTTGTGAGTGGGCGGGCGGATGGCTACCGCGTAACCAACGGGAAGTTGGGCGACATAGCCCCGACCTTGTTGTGGATAATGGGCATAACGCCTCCTGTAGATATGGAGGGGCGTTGTTTGGTAGAAAATAAATAGGGCCTTTACAACCTGCGCAATCGCTCGGCGGCTGCGGCCAGCGTTTCTTCCGTTTTGGCAAAGCAAAGGCGGATGAGGCGTTCGTCGCGGCCGCTGCTGTAAAAGGCCGAAAAGGGAATGGCGGCTACGCCGACCTCACGGGTTAGCCATTGGCAAAATGCCTGATCGGGGAGGTCGCTGACGTCCCGATAATCAAAAGCCTGAAAGTAAGTGCCGGTACAAGGCAGGGGGCGCAGGCTGCTGCCCTGTAGCGCTTCTCGCAGGAAGTTGCGCTTGGCTTCGTAAAAAGCCGGCAGCCCGCGATACACGGCGGGGTCTTCCAGAAAATCGGCCAGCGCGCATTGGGCCGGCGTATTCACCGAAAAGACATTAAATTGATGCACCTTCCTAAACTCGCGGGTGAGTTCGGGCGGCGCTACGCAGTAGCCAATTTTCCAGCCGGTATTGTGGAAGGTTTTGCCGAAGGAGTACACCGCTAAGCTGCGCTCGTACAAATCGGGGCGAGCCGGCACGCCGGCATGGGGTTTGCCATCGTATACCAAATGCTCGTAAACTTCGTCGCTGAGGATGAAGATGTTGGTATCTTCTACCAGCCGGGCGAGCTGATCCCAATCGTAGGGGGTAAATGTAGCGCCGGCCGGATTGAGGGGCGTATTGACTATAATGAGCCGGGTGCGGGGCGTGATGAGCCGGCCGATGGCGGCCCAGTCGGGGCGGAAGTCGGGAGCAGCCAGCTCGTAAGGAACAACCCTTCCGCCATTGACTTCTACTGCGGGCCGATAGCTGTCATAGGCGGGCTCCAACTGGATAACCTCATCGCCGGGGCGCACTAATGCGGCAATGGCTGTAAACAAGGCCTGAGTAGCTCCGGCCGTGACGGTAATTTCCGTTTCGGGGTCGAGGAGCCGGCCGTAGCAGTCGAGCACTTTTTCGGCTATGCGTTGCCGCAGCAGGGGCCAGCCGGCCATAGGGGCATATTGATTGCGGCCTTCGCGCATGTGGGCGTAGGCCAGATCGAGCAGGCGGGCGGGCGGATCGTAGTTGGGGAAACCCTGCGATAAGTTGATGGCCCCATGCTCATTGGCGAGGGCCGACATGACCGTGAAGATGGTGACGCCGGCATTGGGCAGTTTGGAGACGATTTCCACAAGGGTAGTTTTAGCGACTGTTGAGGAAGTTGTTGAGATCGGGGTAAGCCGGCGCCAGCACGCGAGCCTGGGCGGCATCGATGCGCTCGCCTTGCACAAATGGCGCCACATAACACCCTTTGAAGCCCTGGCCTTCGAGCTGGCGGCGCAGCGCGGCGGCCTCTCCAAAAGTGAGGCAGGCGCCTAAGGTGTAGCGAAAAAAGCCGCCCGGGGCGCTTTCTACCATAGGGGCATCAAAGCGGCGAAGAGCGTCGTTCTGGTAAGCTGCTTTTACCGACACGATCTGCACCTTATAGAGCAGTTCGCGGTTGTAGCGCTGGCTGCGGGCAGTTTCGGTTTGGAAGCCCCCTACGACGGGAAGTTTGGCCGTCGGGGGCGTGGCGGCTATATTGGCAAAGGTGAGCTCGGCAAAGCGGGCCGGCCCGCCGGCGAGGGTCAGGCTACGCGTACTGATGCGTTCGGCGGCTATTCCCTGGCCGCGGAAGTAGTCGGCCAATTGTTGCGCCTGCCGTATGCCCGGGAAGAGGCCGGTCCGAATCGCTCCTTCCTGCGGATGGTAGACGCTAATAACCAACCGCAGGGTTTCATAGCGGCTGAGCAGATCGCGCACCTGCTCTAACTGGGGGGTAAAACCACCGACGTTGAGCGGCTGATCGTCGGCAATGGCCAATACATAGGTTTCCTGAACGGGGGCCGGCGTAGCCGGCGGGCGCAGGCTGCCGCTGCCGGGCGGCGGCGCAATCTCTACAACCATCGGAGGCTCCATCTCATTGCGGTAGCGGGCAAAGTAAGCCACATACAGGTCGCGCTTGCCATAGCCGTCTTTACGGGAGGAGCTCAGAAAGCCCGTAAAACCGTCGCGGGCTAAGCGGAAGTGGGCATCGTCGCCGGCCGAGTTGACGGGGATGCCCAGGTTTTCTGCGTCGCTCCAACGCTCGGCTTCGGGCAGGTAAACAGTGCGTACCACATCAAGGCCGCCCATGCTCAGGGCGCTGTTGTTGGTGCTGTAATAGAGGGTGCGGCCGTCGCGGGCTAAGAAGGGCGTAGTTTCGTCAAAGGCCGAATTGATCGCGGGGCCCAGGTTTTGGGGCGCCGTCCAGCCATTGCCCCGGCGGCTGACTTTGTAAAGGTCAAGACCGCCAAAGCCGCCGGGGCCGCCGCTGGCAAAGATCACTAAGGTATCGTAGTAGAAGAAGGGGCACTGGTCGCCCATATTTACATCCAATACGCCCTGTAACGGAGT
>CAYOTJ010000220.1:0-6471 GCA_964406855.1 uncultured Saprospiraceae bacterium | reverse complement strand
GGTATATTCAGCGCCTATGGCCTGGGCGTTGTCTTCTACCACCCAGAGCTTGTGTTTGTGGGCCACCGCCATAATGGGGGCCATGTCGCAGCTTTGGCCAAAGAGGTGCACCGGCACGATGGCGCGGGTGCGGGGCGTGATGGCCGCCTCAACGAGGTCGGCGGTTATATTGAAGGTATGCGGATCGACGTCGATCATGACGGGCTTGAGGCGCAGCAGGGCGATGACCTCGGCCGTGGCCACGTAGGTGAAGGCCGGCACAATGACCTCGTCGCCGGGTTGGAGGTCGAGGGCCATCATGGCAATTTGGAGCGCATCGGTGCCATTGGCGCAAGGCACTACGTGCTTGACGCTCAGATAAGCTTCGAGGTTGGACTGAAACGACCGCACGGCCGGGCCGTTGATGAACGCGCGCGAGCGAATGACGTCGATGACGGCCTGGTCTATTTCTTCCTGCATTTGGAGGTATTGGTTGTGCAGATCAACCATTTGCAATTGGGGCATATTATTTCGCATTAGCGGCGCAAAGATAGTACAGCAGCGGGGTTTGTGTGGGAAAAAGGACGCCTTTGGTCGATAAAATCGCCGGGGGGATGGGTTGCTGTTGAAAAAGCGCTACTTTTGAATTCGATCTGCTTATTGCAGCCGGCTTTTCCTCGTGGTGTTTTAGTAAAAAATAAGGAGAACAGGTAGTTTTTGTAACCGTGGGCGCTGGCGCCCGCCCCAATTCGTCTGCCTGTGCAACTGACCATCACCAACCTCCGCAAGACCTACGCCAATGGCGTAAGGGCGCTGGACGACCTCAATCTGGACATTAAATCGGGTATGTTTGGGCTGCTGGGGCCCAATGGCGCCGGCAAGAGCAGCCTCATGCGTACTTTAGCTACGCTTCAGCTACCCGACGAAGGCGAAATTGACTTTGACGGCATAGACGTGCGCCGACAGCCGCTGGAGATGCGCAAGGTGCTTGGATATCTGCCCCAGGAGTTTGGCGTCTACCCCAGGGTATCGGCCGAAGAGCTGCTCGATTATTTTGCGGTACTCAAGGGGATAACCGGCAAGGCGGCGAGGCGGCAACGCATTGCCGAGGTGCTGGCGCTGGTGAACCTCTACGACGACCGGCACAAGCACGTACACAGCTACTCTGGGGGCATGAAACAGCGCTTTGGCATCGCCCAGTTGCTGC
The DNA here is from genome assembly GCA_964406855.1 of uncultured Saprospiraceae bacterium. Taxonomy (GTDB): domain Bacteria; phylum Bacteroidota; class Bacteroidia; order Chitinophagales; family Saprospiraceae; genus JAUMBM01. The sequence goes on along the minus strand of CAYOTJ010000220.1, from coordinate 5,285 downwards.
TGGGCAACCCCAGGCTCATCATTGTCGACGAACCCACGGCCGGCCTCGACCCGGCCGAACGCCACCGTTTTCTGAATGTGCTGCGGGAGATTGCCAGCTCCAACATCATCTTGTTTTCCACCCACTTGGTAGACGACATTCAGGACCTCTGCAACGACATGGCCATCATGAACGGAGGCCGCATCCTGAAACAGGCCACGCCGGCGCAGGCCATACGCGAGCTGGAGGGAAAGATATGGACCGCCAACGCGCCCCGCGGGCAGGCGGAGGAGGCCCTGCCGACAGGACTGCGCCCGCTCTCTATGCGCTACAATACCGACCAGAGCTTACAGTTGCGCGTTTGGGCCGGCCAACGGCCTGCGGCAGCCTTTGAGTTGGCGGCGCCCACGCTGGAAGACGTTTATTTCCACACCTTACAAAACGCGACCCTGTGAGCGCTTACACCTTCCGTTCCATCTATCGCTTCGAGCTCAGGTATTGGCTTTTGCAACCCGCCTTTTACCTGTACGCCGGGGTTTTTACGCTCTTTCCGATGCTGGCTATGGCCGGCGCCGCCGGCATCTTTGGCGAGGGTTCTTCGGAGGGCATTGCCAACTCGCCTTACGGAATCATCTCAATGGGGCGTTTTTTCGGCCAGTTGTTGCTGTTTGTACCCGCGGCGCTGGTGGGGGGCAGCGCCTACCGCGACCATCGCTATCGGGTGAGCGCGTTGCTCTACACCTGCCCCATAACCGAGGGCGCCTATTTAGCGGCCAAGTGGCTGGCGCCCATGACGGCGGTGCTGCTCATTGCCGTCATGGGCGCTGCGGGCTTAGCCCTGGGAGCGGCGCTGCCGGGGGTAAACCCCGAGCAGGTGGCGGCTTTTAGCGCCGCGCCTTATATTCAGTTGCTGGGGTTGTACTGGCTTCCCAACTTAGCGCTGGTCGGGGCTGTTGTTTTTGCCGCCTCTTTCATCAGCAGGCAGCAGTACGCCGGGCTTATCAGTTTGCTGGCTGTGCTGCTGCTGCGCGAAATAGCACTGCGCCTCAGCGGCGGGCAACATGGCGGTTTAGCGGCCGCCCTCCTCGACCCCTTAGGCGAAACGGCCGCCCTGCAATGGACCCAATACTGGACCGCCGCCGAGCGCGAAACCAACGCCATGACGCCTCAACCGGCGCTGTGGTACAACCGGCTGCTATGGCTGACGATAGCGGCAGGCATAGGCGCTGCTGCAAAGCGGCGGTTTAGTTTCCGGAGCGAGGGCGGAGACGGGCGGGCGCGGGCGCCCGTGCAAGCGCGCAATGCCGGCCCTGAACGGGCTACGCCCCATGCGCCGCTGGCATTTCACTTTGGCCGGGCGCAGCAATGGCGCATGGTATGGCGGCTATTGCAGGCCGATTTCCAGTATGTTCGCCGCAGCGGCGCTTTTGGGATACTGCTCCTGGTAAGCGGTATTTTTGCCGGGGTGCTGCTGTCGCAAATGAATCCCGTGACCGACACCCGGGTGCTGCCCATGACCTGGGTGGCACTGGGTTTTCCGGTGTTTTTTCTGTCGTTCTTTATCCAATTGGTCACCTTCCTGTATGCTGGCCTGTTGATGCGCCGCCCTCAGGCGGCAGGTATGCAGGACCTGCTCCATGTCGTTCCGGCGCCCGACTGGGTATTTCCCTTCGCCCACTGGCTCATGCTGCTGTGCCTGCAGTTGGCGCTGCTGAGCACGGTGATGGTTGTAGGGGTGGCCGTGCAGTTGTATCGGGGGCATTATCCGATAGAAATTGGGCATTATGCAACCGATTTGCTGGGATTTCATTTTATGGGGCTGGCCGCCTGGGGGCTGGTTGCGCTGTTCGTACAGGCGTTAGTGGGGCATCCCTATGTAGGCATCTTTTTGTTGTTGCTGGGAGCGTTGGGCCTGGATTATCTGCCTTCGCTGGGCATTCATTCGGCCGTTTTCCGGTTCAATCAATCCCCGGAGCCTACTTTTTACTTACAATATTCAGATATGGCGGGGTATGCTCATGGGTGGCGGGCTCATCTGGCTTATAAAGCCTACTGGCTATTGTTCGCGCTGCTACCCGGCATAGGCGCGCTGCTGGTGTGGCGTCGGGAGATCGCCCATTCGATGGCAGAGCGCCGGGCGCTGGCATGGCGCCGGGCAACTACGGGCTATTGGGGTGTGGCAGGCGTAGCGCTAACCCTGGTTTTTGCAGGCGCGGCCATAGGTCTGCGCCAGATGGAGCAACGACCCGACAACCGGCTGCCTTCGGCCCAAGAGCAGCAGGTTGTACTGGCACAGTTTAGGCAGCAATTTGGACATTTGGCCCCGATGCCGCAACCCAGAATAACCCGGCTAAGCATTGAAGTAGATATTTTCCCTGAACGAAGCGCTTTCCGGGCCAAAGGGCATTATACGCTGATCAATAAAACCAACGCGCCCATAGATACCCTTCTCGTAAAAGCAGGGTACGACGAACACACCAAAATGACTTTTTCCGTACCGGCAGCCGTTGTGGCTGCGCTGCCTGAGCTGCGGTTTTCCCTCTATCGACTGGAGCAACCCCTGATGCCGGGAGATAGCATCCAACTGCGGTTCGACATCCGCAACAAGCCCAACACCTGGCTCGTCAGGCATAGCCCGGTGCTGCCCAATGGAAGCTACCTCAAGAGCGACATCTTCCCGAGGTTGGGCTACTTTGCCGAAACCGCAAAGCCGCCGCCTACCGACAGCGCCGCCCGCGCCAATCACTACCAGGGCCCCGATGCCGATGTTATTGACTTTGATGCCATAGTGAGCACCTCGGCGCCACAAACCGCCATTGCCCCGGGCCGGTTGCTGCGGCAATGGGAAAGCCGCGGCAGGCGCTACTTCCACTACCGCGCCGACGCCCCCATCAAATTTGTGCTGGGTTTCAACTCGGGCGTATATGAGGTACTGCGGGCGCAGCACCGGGGCGTAGACCTCGCCATCTGGCATCATCCCGGCCACTCTTACTGCCTGTCGAGCATCATGCGCGGACTAAAGGCATCGCTTGACTACAACATCGCTCACTTTGGCCCCTATCCCTTCAAGGAGCTCAGCGTAGTGGAATTTGCGCGCACAGAGGGCAGCTATGCCACTACGGCGGCCAACGTCATTCCCATGTCTGAAATTCGCTTTGTTCAGGACATTCCTCCGGGAGGCAAAAGCCCCGATCTGGCTTTTTACGTTGCGGCTCACGAGCTCTCGCACCAGTGGTGGGGCAACCAGTTGATGCCCGCCGACGCCTTAGGGGCGCTTATGCTCACCGAAAGCTTAGCGGAATATACAACGGCTAAAGTGTATGAAAAAACTTTCGGCAAGGCGGCTGTGGATAAATTCCTGAACATTCAGTGGCAGCGCTACCTCAGTGGCAAAGCGGAGGAATCGGGCCCCGAAACCGATTTGGCTTATGTAGCGCCCAACCAGGCCTATTTAGCCTATGGCAAAGGCGCCATAGCTTTTTATGCCCTAAGCGATCGCATGGGCGAACGGAAATTCAATGCGGTATTGCGCGCCTTTTTAGAGCAATACAAAAACCAGGGGCCGCCCTACCCTACTTCGTTAGACTTGTTGTGCCGGCTGCCGCCTTTAGATTGAGTTTTTAAAAACGCCGCCCTCCGGGCCCGCCTATAGCGCATCTTCAACCAACCCGCCGCTCAACCCTAAGCCCCTGCGCCGTGTTGCTTAACGATTGTTGCTTAACCACACAGACACGCGATACCATGCTCGACATCATCATCATCGGCGGGGGGCCCATCGGGCTGGCCTGCGCGCTCGAAGCCCAAAAGGCCGGCCTCAGCTACCTCGTGCTCGAAAAAGGCGCATTGGTCAACTCCATTTACCGATACCCGGCCAATATGACTTTTTTTTCAACCTCCGAGCGATTGGAAATTGGCGGCATCCCCTTCGTGTCCAACAACGCCAAACCCAACCGCATGGAAGCCCTCGAATACTACCGCCGCGTAGCCGAGTCGGCCGCGCTCAACATCAACCTGTACGAAGCGGTACAAAGCGTCGAACAACAGCCCCAAGGGTTTCGCATAACCACGCCCAAAGGCGCTTATACAGCCCGCAACTTAGTGTTGGCCACAGGCTTTTACGATCTGCCCGTGCGCCTCGGCGTGCCGGGCGAAGACCTGCCCAAAGTAACCCACTATTACAGCGAGCCCCACCCCTACTATCGGCAGCAGGTGGCGGTAATAGGCGCCAACAACTCGGCCGTAGACGCAGCCCTCGAAACCTGGCGCAAGGGCGCCCATGTAACGATGATCATCCGCAGCGAAGACATAGGCGAAAGGGTCAAATACTGGGCCCGCCCCGACATCGTCAACCGCATCAAAGAGGGCTCAATACGCGCCTTCTTCCGATCGGTCATAACGGCCATTCGCCCCCACGAAATCGACATCCTCAGCCCGGAAGGCGCCCTCACGCTGCCCAACGACTACGTCATCGCCGCTACGGGCTACCAGCCCAATTTCGCGCTTTTGGAACAATTGGGCGTAGAACTATCCACCGACGGCCGCCGCCGCCCAACCTACGACCCCCACACCCAGGAGTCGAACGTACCCGGCCTCTACCTCGCCGGCGTAGTATGCGGCGGCTTAGACACCCACATCTGGTTCATCGAAAACTCCAGAATACACGCCTCGGGCATCATAGCTGACGTACTGCAAAAACGCGCGCTCAAAGCACAGTAGCCTCCTCTCCGTCGAGTTGGAGCGTTACCCAGCGGCCGGGTTCGCGCCCCGGGTAGGTGCGCAGAAAAAACCGCAGCGTCCGGCTATCTTCCGACCACGTAATGGAGCCGGCATCCTCCATGTCGCCGCCTTCATAAAGCACCCGGCCCGACTCGGCCACAATCAACTGCGGCCAGCATACCCAATGCGACATTTTCATCTCGTAGCAGCCCAGCCGCAACACATAGCGCCCGTCGGGCGAGGGGTATCTCTCTTCCATGTTTATTCAGCAACAGATTCGACATACCAACGAAATGTCGCGCTCAAAAATTGGTTGCCCCTGTATATGCCGCGCCAGGGCAAGCCGCTATATCTATTTTTTTAGGGCGTGCCCCCTGCCCCTGCCTTTGGCCATATGCTTAAGCCTGAGCGCTATGCCGGCAGGGGCCGGGGTCGCGCTGTCCGCTATTATGGGGCCGCAAAGCGCCGGCCTTTAGTCAGGAGCGCTTACTCCGGCGGCCCCATACCGCTTCCATCGCTCACGCGGGCGGGGGGCTCATGTGGCAGGGGCCCAAGTCGCTGCGGAGCCGCGTGAGGGGGTGCAGTTTACC
>CAYOTJ010000219.1:0-6498 GCA_964406855.1 uncultured Saprospiraceae bacterium | reverse complement strand
GATTACAATTTGTTAAAATAAATAAAAAAAGGTTGTGTGGTTGCTATGGTCGATGTTCCGCAGTTGTCAAAGCCTTGACAGCTAAGACGCCGCAGAAAAATTTGTTGGTCGTCAAAAAAAATGGTAAAAAGAATCTTAACCTCTATTTCAAACTAAACCCGCAACTTTTTGCAGGCCGCATGCCTTAATTGCCGCAAATGACTTCAGGCCCTGAGGATCACCTCATGACCAAATGATTATACAAAATAAATGAAAGTGGAACTACGGAAAGAAGAGAGTATGGTTGTAGTCATGGGATCAAAGTAAGGCAATTATTGTGAATGTAGTTAAGTGCCAATTCAATTTCGCTAAGGAACCGGTATACAGCCTGGGATATTTATCCCTTACACAAGGTTGAACCTGCTACATCGGGTAGCATTCGCATTTACTGTACAACTGGGTTCTGTTTGTCTTCAGTATTTCGCATTGCGACACAAAGATAAGGGAACTTCCTCCAAAAAATGTAGCATGTAACAGCGTTTTTTTGAAAAAAAATCAAATCAACTGATTTTCAATGGCTAATCTCACCAATGCAGCTACATTAGAGACCCCCGTTTTGCGCATAATGTGCTTTCGGTGTACGCCTACCGTTTGGTCGCTGATGTACAATCGTTCGGCTATTGCTTTATTCCCCAGCCCTGATGCCAGCAGCCTGAGCACCTCCACTTCCCGGCGCGTAAGGCCGTATTGCCGGCTGAACACATCCTGGCTGGAAGGAGCCTCGCCTTCACCCCCACCGGGCAACTCCGGCGCCTTTCCGTTCAGTGCCGCCAATATTTTATCGATAAGACTTTCCGGCGATTCCGACTTCACTATGTAAGCGTTTGCTCCGGCGCCCAGCGCCGCTTGCGCGCCGGCAGCATCCCGCGAGGCCGAGAGTATTACGATGCACATAGCCGGATGGTCCTGCCGCAATTGCCGGATAAGAGGAACGCCCCCTGTATCGGGCAATAACATATCTAATACCAGCAAATCAGCCTGATGGTGGGTAAGCCACTCCAATAAGGCGCCCCCGGAAGCAAAGACGCCCGCGATGTCGGCCCGCAATGGAGCCGACCGACGCAGAACGGAAGAGAGGCCTTCCAGAAATATGCGGTGGTCATCCACCAAAATCGTCTTAACCCGCTTGTGTGCGGTAATTATTGGCTCGGCCATGGGATTATGTATAACCTCGTTTTTGGGACAATTCAAACTCCGCCAACAAATATAAGGCATTTTGTGCACGTTTATACAAAAAATTATCTATGTTTGTTGTTCAATAGTGTGACATGGGCATTATTATATCGTTGTTGAACCATAAAGGCGGTGTTGGAAAAACAACCAGCGCCATTAATATAGGCGCCGGGATGGTTGAGTTGGGCAAAAAAACATTGCTCCTCGACCTCGACCCCCAAGCCAACCTCACCTTGTCGTTGGGCATCCCCCGACAGGCCGTTACCATTTATGAAGCTATGCGCGGCGAGTCGGACCTCCAGCCCACCACCGTCAAGCCCGGTCTTGATGTGGTAACTTCCAACCTCGACCTCTCAGGCGCCGAAATGGAACTCATCAATGAAGCGGGCAGAGAATACATCCTCCGGGAATTGTTTTCCTCACTCCGCGACGCTTATGACTTCATCATCATCGACTGCCCGCCTTCGCTGGGGCTGCTCACGCTCAACGCCCTTACCAGCAGCGACTACGTGATCATCCCATTGCAAACCGAGTTTCTGGCTATGCAAGGCTTAGCCAAAATCAAACAGGTCATTCAAAAGGTAAGGCTTCGCCTCAACAAAACCCTCGAAATTGGCGGCGTGCTGCCCACTATGTACGATGCGCGCAAAGTGCTCAACCGGGATGTGGTCGAAACCATCAAAAAACACTTCGGCCCATTGGTATTCGACACTTATGTGCGCGATAATGTCTCCTTGGCCGAAGCGCCCGCCCAGCGCAAAGACATCTTTGCCTATAGCCCGGGCAGCTCCGGCGCTGAAGACTACCTCGGCGTCTGCCGCGAAATACTCGAACGGACGGCTAACCCCACCCGCCGCGTTCAGGAACTGGAACTGCCCAATAGTATTGACTAAAGCATGTAAGCGCGATGGCTAAAAAGCGATTTACCGATGGGATGGACAGCCTCTTTGGCGATGGCGCCATAGAAGTCAAAGCCGCTACCGCGCTGAGCCTCTTCCCCAATGATCCGGCGCCCAATGCCAGCCGGGAAGAAGAGCGCAAAAGCAACAGCGGTAAAGGTTTTACCTCTCAACTTGAAGCCTTCCTCGCAGAAGCCTTCGAAACGCTTTCCGACGAAGACAACGATGCCGCAGGCGATGCTGAAAACCGCGCCCGCCGTCCGCGGGCAGGTCTTGATTTGCTCATCCGCTCCACAACCGCCGAACCAGATGAGTTCAAACCCCAAACCCATACTACCCGCCGCGTTACATTGGTTTTCCCCAAAGAGCATCTGGAAAAACTCAAACAGGCGGCCAAAGAGCAAAATGTCTACCTCAAAGACATCATCAACAACCTCATTGAAACGTACATAAAAGATAAAGGCCTCTAACATAAGGCCCTCCCCGCAAAAAAGAAAAGGGGCGCTTCAAGCGCCCCTTTTCTTTTTTCCTTCCTATCCATTCGACACTAAGGTGCCTACCGCCTGCCCGAGGATGATGCGCCTCAGGTTGTCGGGGTCATTGATGTCGAAGACAATGATGGGCAAGTTATTCTCCTGGCATAAGGTGAATGCCGTCATATCCATAACGCTAAGCCCCAAACTGATGACCTTGGCAAAAGTGAGCTGGTCAAAGCGCGTTGCATTGGGATCCTTCTCCGGGTCGGCCGTATAAATGCCGTCAACCCGCGTACCTTTCAGGATAACATCTGCATTGATTTCGCTGGCGCGCAGCGCCGCAGCCGAGTCGGTAGTAAAGTAAGGGCTGCCCGTACCCGCACTGAAAATCACCACCCTGTTTTTCTCCAGATGCCGGATGGCGCGTCGGCGAATGTAAGGCTCAGCTACCTGCTTGATCTCTATGGCTGAAATGAGCCGCGTATAAAGTCCATTCTCCTCCAGCGCACTCTGAAGCGCCATACCATTGATGATGGTAGCCAGCATCCCCATATAGTCGCCCTGCACCCGATCAAAGCCCGCTTCTGCGGCCTGAAGCCCCCGGAATATATTCCCTCCCCCAATGACCACAGCCACCTGAACGCCCATCTCTACCAAGCCCTTGATCTGCTGGGCGTAATGCTGAAGCATATTGGGCGCAATGCCGAAAGACTGATTACCCATCAGCGATTCTCCGCTGAGTTTGAGCAAAACACGACGGTATTTTGGCGTAGCCATAAGCTGTTTTTTTAGCATTTAACCCCTCCCGAAAGATGCAAAAGTGGCGGGGCAGAAAAGGGATGACAAAAAAAGGCAAAAAAAAGGCGAATCTTTCGATCCGCCTCTTTTCAAACGCTTAACCCAGCATCACGTGCTTGAAGTCCGTGACGGTCAGGTCTTTATTCTTCGTCTTCAGGTAAGCTGCTACCGTCAGCGAGTTGTCTTTGACAAATTGCTGCTGAAGAAGCGTGTTTTCCTTAAAGAACTTGCCCAATTTACCGCGGGCGATCTTCTCAAGCATCTCTTCTGCTTTGCCCTCGCCGCGGGCTACTTCCATGCCGATCTCGATTTCTTTCTCGATAACCGACTTGTCTACGCCGGCTTCGTCTACGGCAATGGGGCGCATGGCAGCTACCTGCATGGCAGCATCGCGGCCGGCCTCTAAGTAGTCGTCGCCATCGAGGTTCAGGCCTACCAACACACCGGCGCGGTAACCCATATGGATGTAAGAGGCAACCTGAGCAGCTTCCAGTTTTTCGTAAGTGGCTACTTCTACTTTTTCGCCAATTACACCCAACTGCTCAACTACTTTTTCGCCTACCGTCACCTCGTCGTTATAGCGCTCGGCCAGCAGGCCTTCCAAGTTGGCGGGGAAAGTAGCCAGCGCTACGTCGGCAATCGACTGAGCCAGGCTGATGAAGCTTTCGCCCTTGGCCACGAAGTCCGTTTCGCAGCTCAGGCGGATGATGATGCCGCGCTTGCGGTCGTCAGAAGTTTTAGCAATAACCACGCCTTCTTTAGCGTCGCGGTCGGCGCGCTTAACCGAAAGCTTCTGGCCTTGCTTGCGCAGAATTTCAATGGCCGTCTCAAAATCGCCATTGGCTTCTTCCAAGGCTTTTTTACAGTCCATCATACCTGCGCCGGTCATTTCGCGCAGTTGTTTTACGTCAGCAGCAGAAACGCTCATGTTCTTTTCCCGATTTAAATGGTTTGAGAATGCAATGCACGAAAGCGTGCCCCGCCGGCATAGCCGCCGGGGCGGGCGCTTTTAGCCTTTTGCCGTCTCTTTATCTCCTTTTAACTGCTTGCGCTCTTCCAGACCCTCGCGGATGGCGGAGGTCAAATATTGGGTGATGATCGCAATCGACTTCGATGCGTCATCATTAGCCGGGATGGCAAAGTCAACCTGATTGGGGTCAGAGTTGGTATCTACCATACCAAAGGTGCGGATGCCTAAGCGATGCGACTCGGCGATGGCCAGGTGCTCGTGGTGAATGTCTACCACAAAGATGGCCGAAGGCAGGCGATTGAGGTTGGCAATACCGCCCAATACCTTGTTCATCTTCTCGTGCTCGCGCTGAAGCGTGAGCTTCTCCTTCTTGGTTACATTCGACAACGTGCCGTCGGCCAACATCCGCTCAATGCTTTGCATTTTGCGCACCGAACGGCGAATGGTGGCGAAGTTGGTCATCATACCACCCAGCCAACGATCCGTAACGTAGGGCATACCTACGCTGCGAGCAGCCTCGGCCACGATCTCGCGGGCCTGTTTTTTGGTGGCGACAAACATGATCTTCTTGCCCGCTTTGGCCATCTGGCGCATAGCGTTCGCTGCGCGCTCAAGGCCTTCAAGGGTGCGGTTCAAGTCGATGAGGTGGATGCCTTTGCGCTCCGTAAAGATATAGGGCGCCATTTTGGGGTTCCACTTCTTGCGCAGGTGGCCGAAGTGTACGCCGGCATCGAGCAAATCTTTATAAGTGGGCTTATCCATTTTGCAAATTTGCGAGTTGGTGAATCAAGCGCCCGTGCACACGGCTCAGGCAGCTCTCCAAATAAAAGATTAACGCTTGCTGAACTGGAAGCTTTTGCGAGCCTTGGGCTTGCCATACTTTTTGCGCTCCACCCCGCGGGCGTCGCGCGTAAGCAGCTTCTCTTGCTTGAGCGGTTTGCGGAAATCTTCGTTCAGCTTCACGAGGGCTCGCGAAATGGCCATGCGAATGGCTTCTGCCTGCCCCTTGAACCCACCCCCTTCGACGTTGATCTGGAGGTCGTATATCTTGCCGTCGATCTCAATGGTAGAGAACGGCTCCGTGATTTTGCCCTGAATGTGCATCTGGGGAAAATACTCCTTGTAGTCGCGGCCATTGATCATAATGTGCCCGCTACCCTGCTTGAGGTACACGCGCGCTACCGAGGTTTTCCTTCTGCCGATGGCATTGATCATTTCCATATCTGAATGATGCGAATTGAAGGTTCTTAAAATGTTAACGGCTCGGGCTTCTGCGCCTGATGCGGATGCTCGGCGCCGGCGTACACGAACAGTTTTTTGAACATCGCGCGGCCTAAGCGATTCTTGGGCAACATGCCGCGAACGCCGTTTTCAATAACGGCATAGGGCTTGCGCGCATGAAGATTGCGGGCGATGGCGCGCTTTTGACCGCCAGGATAACCCGAGAAGGTGATGTACTCCTTCTGGCTCCACTTCTGACCCGTAAAGCGAACTTTGTCAGCGTTGATAACGATCACATAGTCGCCGGCGTCGAAGTGCGGCGTGTACGACGGCTTGTGCTTGCCGCGCAGCACATGAGCAATCCGGGAGCAAAGACGGCCCACCACTTCGCCTTCGGCGTCGATGACATGCCATTTGCGCTCAACCGTTTGCTGGTTGGCCGATATGGTTTTATAACTCAGCGTATTCACGATCAACTAACTTTTAAATCCGGTGAAAACGATGCTTTTCTCAGCTCTCGGCGCCGCGCTCCTGGTTGGGGAAAAATACCCGCCCGGCTGCCGGTTCCGAAAAAGCAGGTGCAAAGGTAAGCTTATTCCTCGTTCCTCCAAATATTTTGATAAAAATTTCTTCCCCCTATTTTTGCAACCTATTGAAAAACAGTCAAAATTTGGAACAACCTGAAAATGATGCACATCCACCCCACCCCGACTCCTGCCTGCGCCAATTCCACGTCAAGGGTGTTGCCTTTTTTTGGGGCCCGCCGCATATCATCCGCTCCTTTATCACCCTGCGCGGCGCCGCCACCGCGTCCGCCGTCGCTTCGCTAGTCGGCTACCACGTCCTCATTGCATTCGGCCGGGTGAAAATCTTCGCTGCGCTCTTCCGGGTAAACGCCCTCGTGTTACTCGGTCGGGTAAAC
>CAYOTJ010000218.1:0-6518 GCA_964406855.1 uncultured Saprospiraceae bacterium | reverse complement strand
GTTCGGTAAAGGAACGGCGGTAAAAATCGAGGTCGGTGAGGTAGGTGATGAGCCTCGACTGAAAGGTAGCCGATTTTATATCCGTGACGACGATATCGAGGAGGTTGCCGGGCAGGTTGAATTTGAGGCCGGCCATCCAGTCGACGGTGACAGGCGGCAGCGGGGGCGCCTGCGCCAAGGGCTGATCGGGCTGGGCTGAGGGCTGCGACGCCGTAGAGAGGGAGTCGTCGGCCATCATGATATCTTCGTTGAGGATGATGTTGTCTTCGGGTTTTTGCTCTTCTTCTTCGGGCGCGGGCGGCGGGAAGGCGCCATGTATCTGGCCGGTGGCTTCAAAGGAGCAGTATTTGAGGCCGGAGCCGAGGTTGAAGCGACCTTCGCCTTCGAGGCTGCCGTCGCGGTTGCGGAAGACGAGCTGATTGCCGAAGAGCTCTTTGCTGACGAGCTTGGAGGAGTCGCCAAAGATGAACTCATCGCGGGTTTCGTCGTAGGTGAAGGTACCTTTAACGGGGAGTATGGCCCGGTCTTTGCGGAAGCGCAGGGGCATCATGATGCGGGGGTAAACCTGTGCGCTCTCCTTGCTGAGGTAGAAGCCGGTTTCGAGGGGCTCCCTATCCTGGCTCAGCGGGGTATTGTAAGCGATGAAGAGGTTGTTCTTATCGCCGGGGCTGGTAACGCTGAACCAATAGGGGCTGGGTAGCTTATCGGCATCGAGGCGGGCGTAGCCGTCGAAGAGCAGGGTGGGCGATTCGGCGCTGAAGGTGATCTCGCCGAAGAAGCGGGTTTTGTGGTCGATGTAGAACGTATCGTTGGCGCTAATTTCGCCGGAAGCGCGGGTAACGGTGGCTTTTTCGCCTATGGCGCCTTTGCCTACGGGCTGGCCTACGATGTTCTGGAGCTCAATTTCCTGCTCGCGGCCGGCTACGTTATATTCGTAGAAGCCGCTGGCGGTATAGTTTCTACGGCCGGCTACATTGACGGTAGCCCTATTGATGACGTGGTATTTACTGATGGTATCGGCTACGATGCGGGCGTTTTCAAGCTTGGTCATTACGGCGGCCTGGCCAATTTCCACCCGACCGCTGTCGGGATAGATGTAGGCATCGGCCGATACGACGTAAGGCACACCCTCTACTTCGAGCATACTGGTGCGGAGATTGAAGGTAGCGGAGTCGCCCTGAAAGGTGAGTTTGTGTTGGTCGGGGTGGGTTGAAGTGAATACGCCGGGTTTGCCGTCGGCTGTGTAGAGTTTGATGAGTTCGCCTTTCATGTTCCAGACAAAGCCGCCCATGACGGTTTCATACTGGTTGTCGGGCAGGCGTATGTCGAGGGATTCGTCGTTGGCTTTAAAGTCGCCTTTGCCTTTTTCAAAGTCGGCTATGCCGTGCATATTCTGCGTTTCCAGAGCGATGCGGTCGTTGCCCTCAAGGGAGTTGATCTTGATCGACATGGTATCGGCATCGGCTGCGAAGGCGCCGAAGTTGAAGAGCTCCGACTGCATGACGGCTAACGGCCAACTCAGCTTTCCGTCTCCTTTCAAACCGCCGGGGGTAAGGATGAGGGTGCCATCGAAGGTGTGTTCGCCGGCGCGGTACAGGTTAAAGGCAGCTTTTTCGGAGCGGATGTACATGCTGTCCTGATAGGGGCGCCAGTCGATTTTCACATCTTCACCCCGCACCTGAGGCACCTGGGGCTGGGTGCGCACCTCTTCGAGGTCGAAGCGCTCGGCGCTGGCTAAGGTTTGTTTGGGCATGAAGATGAAGTCTTCGGAGTTGATGGAGGCGCCGAGGTATTTGAGGCCGCCTTTACCCAGCAGGCCTTTGTTGCTGAGGTCGAGCTCCCCGGCATAAGTACCCTTTCCGCCATAGGCCGGGTAACCATTTTTGGGCGTTCGGGTGACGAAGCCCAGCGATTTGTCTTCGCTGCGGAGCAGCACGGTTTCGTCAAAGCGGGGGAAGATGTCGGCAGAAAAGAGGGTGCCTTTAAAGCGGATGTCAGAGGACTCATAGGTGCTCAGCCGATTGAAACTAAAGGGTATAAGGCGAAAGTAAAAGGAATCCCGCTTGTAAGCGCCATTTTGCGTGCCCTTGTAATCGTAATAGACAAAACTATACTCTTTGCTTTGCAGGGAGGGAAATAGGGCAATGCTATCGCGGCCCGACTTGTTGCCCGGCGCATCGATGAGCAATACGCCGGTGAGGTGTTCTATGCGCGAGCTGATGCTGACGGCATGGCGCACGTTTTTGGCGTTGATGAGGGAGTCGGTGGGTTCGAAGAGGTCAAAGTAGCGCACCGAATCCATGCGGATGACGAAAGGCTGATAGTCGAAGTGGAAATCGTTGCCCTCGAAGCGGGTATAGCCGGCGAACACGCGGCCGTCAAAGTCGAGGTTGCGATCGCCTTTGAGCAAAAACTGGCCGCCCAGCGATCGGGCAGCGACCCGGTGTTTGGGGCTAAATTCTATGTTGCGCACCCCGCTGATGAGGCTGTAGCCGGAGGTCATGCTCATACGGGCGTTGATGCTGTCGGACTGCGACATGATGCGGAGCAGGTCGTAGTCGCGGTTGTTTTGGTCCGATTCTACATATTGGATGACCTTATCTTTGATCTCGATCATTTGGGTCTCTCCATCGTAATTGATGAAGCCCTTACTGACGAGGTCGTAGAGGAGGGTGCGGATGTTGTCGACGGTAAATTTGGAGTTGATGCGGGTAGCCAGCAGTTGGGCCGGGAGTTGCCGGGTATTCTCCCGGTCGGCCGTGGCTTTCATGATGGCGATGGGGTTGGCGGTGGCTATGTTCTGAATGCGGCGGTATTCAATTTCGTCGAAATAGTTGAGGCTCTCAAAGGCCACATCCTGTTTGATGGCGAAGCCGCGGGCGGGTTTCCCGATGACGATGGAGTCCATATCGGGGTAAACATTGACATTGTCGGCGTCGATATTGATGTGGTGGAGGCTGTGGTAGAAGTTGTTGCGATCGGCGCCGCCCTGGCCTCGGGTGAGTTGTATTTCGCGGGTTTTGAGGTCGAGCCGGAGGTTGGCGGAAGGGTGATAAATGCTATCCTGGCCGACATAGACGGATACGTCGAGGCCATCGCCTACAATGCGGTTTTGGTCTCTTACGGCTACAATACGCCCCTCAGCCCTGAGGAAAGGTTTGGGATTGCGGCCATACATGGTGAGGCGGGAAGGTATATCGCGGGTACCGGTGGTATATACAGTAGAGCCTTCTATGCGCAGGCCGCCGCTGAGTCGGATGCCCTCGCCTACGTCATTGAGGGTTAGGCCGCCTTCTTTCGACAGGAATCGGGGATAAGTGGATCGCGAGGTATCGGAGGTG
Source organism: uncultured Saprospiraceae bacterium (assembly GCA_964406855.1). Classification (GTDB taxonomy): domain Bacteria; phylum Bacteroidota; class Bacteroidia; order Chitinophagales; family Saprospiraceae; genus JAUMBM01. Next base: position 3,177 of record CAYOTJ010000218.1, on the reverse strand, counting down.
AGCTTATGGCTGAAAGAACCTTCCACTAAGCGGTTGCCGAAGTAGAGGGGGAAGTGTAATATGGCGTTGGGCGCATCATATAGACTGCTTTTGGTGTCGATATCATAGGCCAACAGATCGACAAAAACACCACGCCCAAGGTCGGTGCCGCGCCAGTCTACTTTACCGCCCTGGCCTTTCCACAGGCCGGTATTGGGAAAGAAGACCCCGCTGGTTTGTTCTATAAAGATGGAATCCTGCTTGCGGGTAGCGAAGAGGTCGGTTTTAGCTATTTTAATGAGGGGTTGCCCGTCGTAAGCCCACTCCACATCCCGGTTGTACACAAACCAGGATACGGAAGCCGGCGAATAACGCAGGGCGCCATATTCAAAAAAGGAGGCCGAAAACTCGATAAAATCTAAATAGTTGTTGGGTTTGAAGTTGGCTTCATCGCGCAGCAGTTTTTCGGCAACGGGATGCCACTGGGAAAACTTAACGCCCGAGGGATCGAGGGTTTTTAGTTGTATGACCGCTTTGAGGTATTCCTTAAAGTAAGGAGAAGCGCCGAGGCGCCGACGACGCATCTCGTCGGTTTGGGCTTGTATCAAGGCTGTTTCCGCTTCGGTAAACAGACCCGACTGCAAGTTTTTGGCGAAATCGCGGTAGGCATCTTCAACGGCCTGCTGTTTGCCGGCCGTCATGAAGGTTTCCAATTGGGAAAGATATTGCCCGCGATCGCGGGAGGAGAGGGTATCGGCCACAGTAGGTTGGGCTACTACCCAGCAGGCGGCCGACAGCCAGACGCCCAGTACAAGAAATAAAGCTCGCATTATGCAGGTTTTTCCGGATTAGCGGACAAAATCGAGGAGCAGCCACTGCTCGCGCATTGCTTCCCGCATCAGGCTGAACCCCGATTGCTGCGCTTTTTCCAGCACAACGGTTCGGTCGTCAGTCAGGATGCCGGAAACCAACAGTCGCCCGGCCGGCTCCAGCCGGTCATATAACGCCGGCAACGAATCCAATATTACGTTTCGATTAATGTTGGCTAAAACCGTGCCAAAAGTGAGTTCGGAGGGCACGGCCTCCAAATCGCCTAAATAAACATGGATACCTTCGGCCCCGTTCACCCGGGCATTGTCGATGGAGTTTTCGTAGGCTTCCTCCTCAATATCAACGCCATGCACCTCAGTAGCGCCCAAGCGAGCGGCCAATATGGCTAATATGCCCGTACCGCAGCCGTAGTCAAGCACGCGCTGATCAGCCCAGGGCATGTTCTCCATAGCGGCCATCATCATATAAGTGGTGGCATGATGCCCCGTGCCAAAAGCCATGCGCGGCTGAATGACCAATTCGTGAACCACCCCTTCGAGCGGTGCGTGGAAAGTAGCGCGCACGCCGGCGAAAGCGCCCACCCGCACAGGCTGGAAATCGGCTTCCCATCGAGCGTTCCAATTGGTATAGGGAATGCGCTCGGTATGCCACTCCAGCCCGAACCGGGCCGAGAGATCGTCAAGTTGATTGTAAAGCTCAGGATTTTCCTGAACGGCCGACAGGTAGGCTACGAGACAGTCTTCGGTTTCTTCAAATCCATTGAAAGGCATCGGCTCCAGATAGGCCAGCACCCAGTCGCGTTGCTCGCCGCTGACGCGAAAATAAAAAGCTATGTGATCGTTTGGCGACATTTGTATTGGCAGCTATGCGTAAACTTCTTTTTTACAGGCGCGCAGGGTGTTGAGCAACAGCGACACCACCGTCATTTGGCCCACGCCTCCCGGCACTGGGGTTATGTAGCTGCTGAGGGGCGCTACGGAGTCGAAGTGTACATCACCTACGAGCTTAGCGCCTTTGGGCGCGCTTGGATCGTCGATGCGGTTCATGCCTACATCAATGACAACAGCGCCTTCCTTGACCATGTCGGCGGTAATCATTTCGCCGCGGCCAATGGCAGCAATGAGGATGTCGGCGCGGCGGGTATGTTCGGCCAGGTCGGCGGTACGGCTATGGCATAAGGTGACGGTAGCGTCGCCGGGGTAGCCCTTGCGCGAGAGCAGCAAGCTCATGGGCGTGCCTACAATATTGCTGCGGCCCACCACCACTACCTCTTTGCCGGCGGTGGGGATGTTGTAGCGCCTCAGCATTTCGACGATACCAAAGGGCGTAGCGGGCAGGTAGCACGATAAGCCGAGGGTCATACGACCGATGTTGACCGGATGAAAGCCGTCTACGTCTTTAGAGGGATCAATGGCCAGCGTAATCTTGTGCTCGTCGAGGTGAGCGGGGAGGGGGAGTTGCACGATAAAGCCATCGATTTCAGGGTTTTGGTTGAGGTCTTGTACGATGGCCAGCAGTTCGGCTTCGCCTATATCGGCCGGGCGCCGGATGAGGGTCGAGCCGAAGCCCACTTCTTCGCAGGAGCGCACCTTGTTGCGCACATATACCTGGCTGGCCGGGTCATCGCCAATGAGCACAGCGGCGAGATGAGGGGTTTTATGGCCGGCAGCAGCCATAGCGGCTACTTCTTCAGCCAGTTCTTTTTTGATCTGGCCTGCCAGCCATTTACCGTCGAGGAGTTGCATGGTTTATCGTTTTGAAGCCTCGCCTCTTTGGGCGGGCGCTGCAAAGTTAAGCGATCCTGAGCCGAATTGCGCTATCTCGTTGAGTATCTGTGTGCGATTTTGCAAACGGGATATACTTGCAACAATAATTTTGCCGTCTGTCCGTCTTTAATGAATATTTACTTGCCCCAAAGTGTACCTAGGTATTGAGCAAACGATTATTTTTGCCGTAGAAAAGAGCAACTATACACACGTTTTCGAGCGTCCTTTCAGGTTTCACCTTCTTCTGCAAGATACTTGCCTTTGTTCCCCCATGAATGTTAGCGACGACCTGCATCCGAAGCCCCATTGCCTCGGCTCGCATTTGGTTGGCGGTTCACGGCTGTGCTGTGGTTGCTAAATCGTTGCGCACCGCATTCATTCACTCGACCATTAAACTTTTGTTGTCAACGGGTTACAAAAAACAGTACTTCATGAGGCATGCTTTACACACCTTTTTTATTATGCTGCTAACGTTGGGTGCAGCCATCTGGTCTGCCCCTCTTCAAGCGCAGACCTATGTAATGAATGGAACGCCCGTCAACGACTGCGACGGTATTTTTACCGACAGTGGCGGAACGGGCAATCCCTATGGCCCTAATCA
>CAYOTJ010000217.1:5971-6521 GCA_964406855.1 uncultured Saprospiraceae bacterium | reverse complement strand
ATTATTGGCGTTAGCGAAACATCCACCGCAGCAGGTCCATCAAGCTGACCTTTTTTCCATATAGCAATATACCGGTTCGGTAGATGCGCCCCGATAGCCATACCAGCGCTACGGCCGTGAGGCCAAGCAAAAACAACGACAGCGCTACCTGCCACCAGGCCGGGTCGAAGGGCAGCCGGGCCGGCATCACAATGGGTGAAAACAGCGGAAAGATCGAAGCCCATACCGCTAAGGTTGAGTGCGGGGCCTGTATGGCCGCCAACATGATGTACGAGGCCAGCACCACCGGTATGGTAATGGGAATGGTGAGGGATTGCCCCTCGCCCAAGTCGTCGCTCATCGCCGAGCCTACGGCCGCAAACAGGGCCGCATACATAAAATATCCCCCCAGAAAGTACAACACAAACAAGGGCAGTATCAGCCGCCAACGCATCTGGTAGAGGTCGTAGGCGATCTGCTCTATCATCAGCTCGGCGTCGGCGGGGTTCCAGTCTACGGTTTCTATGGGCAGGGTATCGGGGCGCGGACTAATGCCAAAGATGAGGTTTAC
>CAYOTJ010000217.1:0-5961 GCA_964406855.1 uncultured Saprospiraceae bacterium | reverse complement strand
GCCAGCAATATGCCCGGAATGAGCACCGCCCATACCGCCACCTGGGTGAGGCCCACAGCCCCTATGCCAATGATCTTGCCCATCATCAGCGGAAAAGGGCGCACCGACGATACCATCACTTCCACAATCCGGTTGGTTTTTTCTTCCATCACACCCCGCATCACCATCATGCCATAAATGAATACGGTGGTGTACATCACCAGCCCCATCACCACGCCTATGGCGGCGGCTATTTTGCCCGCAAAGGGACTGCTGTCGTCTTCGCTGGGCTGCATAGGGTGGGCGCGAATCACGAGGCGGGTGTCCAAAGCCGTGAGCTCCTCTTCCTTCAGGTTGAGCTGCCGTATTTTATGCCGCCGCAGCGCCCCCTGCAAACGCTCTAATAGGATGGGCTCGGCATCAAGGGTGAGCTTGCGGTCAGAGAAATAGTCAACCTGATAGTCTTTCCGCAGTACCTGCCCGGCCCGCGGAGCCGCTAATATGGCGTCAAAAGGGAAGCGGTCGCCCTCGCGTACGGCCCTGCTGCGCAGGCTGTCGGCGGGCTCCCCAACGAGCTTGAAGTACACGTTCTTCTCGTCGGCTATCGCCCCGCCGAAAATGTGGTCGGGGTCTACTACCGCTATCCGCAGGGCATCGTCGCTCTCGTACCGGAAGATGAAGTGTATAATAGCAATAAACACACCAAAGGCCAGCGGCGTCAGAAAGGTTGCCGCAATAAAAGAGGCGCGCCTGACCCGGGTAACGTATTCCCGCTCCACAATCAGCCGGAGTTGTTTCATCATATTGGTCATGGCGGCCTATGGTTGTTTAACTAAGCGAATAAAAATGTCGTTCAGGCTGGGCGCATCCTGTCGGAAGCTGCTTACCGTCGCGCCCGCCGCCATAGCCCATGCTAAAAAATCATTGGGGGTATGCCCCGCCGGCAGGTCAACGGCTACCTCTCCCTCGCCTATGGGCAAAAGGGGGTAAGGCCCGTCCGCCGCCGGCGCCCACGGCGCTGCATATTGCAGCCGATAGCGATTTTGTTGAAACCGGCCCCGCACAGCTTCCAAGGAACCTTCCAGCACCGTCCTGCCCTGATTGATGAGTACCAACCGCTGGCAGATAGCCTCCACCTGCTCCATGCGATGGGTGCTCAGAATGACGGCGGCCCCGGCCTGCGCTAACCCCCGGATTTCTTCTTTGAGCTTGCCGGCATTTACGGGGTCAAGCCCCGAAAAAGGCTCGTCGAGCATAATGAGCCGCGGGCGGTGTAGCACCGTGGCAATAAACTGCACCTGCTGCTGTAAACCCTTCGATAGTTCTTCTACACGCTGCCCCCAGCGCTCAGAGAGACCAAAGCGCTCTAACCACTCGCCGGCCGTCTGCCTGGCGTCGGCTTTGTCCATGCCTTTCAGTCGGCCTAAATAGATAAGGTGCTCGCCTACATACATTTTTTTATATAGCCCCCGCTCTTCGGGCAGGTAGCCGATGACCGACTGATGGCGCCCGCCCAGCGACCTGCCCTCAAAGAACAGCTTTCCGCTGTCGGGCCGGGTGATGGTCGTTATCATGCGAATGATGGACGTCTTGCCGGCGCCGTTGGGGCCCAGCAGCCCGAAAAGCTGCCCGGCCGGCGCGCTGAAGCTCACGCCATCAACGGCTATTTTGTCGCCATAGCGCTTGCTCACCTCCTGCAATTCTAATAAGACATCCATAATTTCCTCCTGTTTTAGCGCTGCCGGGGGCTCCCGGAGGCGGCCATTCATGGCGGTATTTTGCCGGCATACGGCGCAAAACACAAAGTTTGTTATTTTTACGCAAACATCCTGCTTATGGAGCGTGCTGATTTCACCCAAACCCACTGGTTTATCATCGTCAACCCCGCAGCAGGCAGCGGAGAAGCCGCGCGCCGCTGGCCGCTCCTCTACCCCCGGCTTAAAGAGACGCTGCACCGCCACGAGGTTGTTTTCAGCCAGCGCCGGGGGCATATTACCGAGTTGGTGGCCCAGGCCGCCGCAGCAGGACATCGGCATTTTTTAGTCGTGGGTGGCGATGGCAGTATCCACGAACTGGCCAATGGCGTTATGACCCAACAGGCAGGCCCTTCCACCGATTTTCTCATCGCTCTGCTGCCCATTGGTACCGGCAACGACTGGATCAAAACTCACGGCATTCCCCTCGATTTCGACGCCTGGCTAAAGGCATTCCGCCAAGGTATCATCAGTATCCAGAGCGCCGGCCTCGCTCGCTTCAACGACCCGCTGGGCCGGCCCGCCGCCCGCTATTTCATCAACATCGCCGGTATGGCCTACGACGGGTTCGTCGTGCGCTACACCAGCCGCATCCGCCCGCCCCGCTGGTCGGGCAAACTCTTCTACCTGCTGGCCATCCTGCGTTGCCTCTTCAGCTATAACCCCCAACGCGGCCGCCTCCATTGCGACGGCGTCGTTACCGAGCGACCCTTCTATACCATCCATGCCGGCATCGGCCGCTTTGCGGGCGGCGGTATGCAACCCACGCCTCATGCCCAGCCCCAAGGGCAGGTGTTGGCCGTCATGCACGCCGGCCCGGTGGGCCGCTGGGGCGTCATCAAGGCCTTACCCCTGTTCTTCAACGGCGCCATCGGTACCCATCCCTTAGTAGAGACGCCCTTGGCCGGCCGCCTTTACCTCGAAGAAGCGGGCGATGGCCCCATTCCCCTCGAAGCCGACGGCGAATTCCTGGGTTATACCCCCGTGGAGATAGAAGTAGCGCCCGGCGCCCTGCGCTTTGTAGGGATGCCTTTTTCCGAAAAAGCGTAAACAAAACGCCCGACCTCCTGTTGTGAACCCAGTTTTTCTTCGTTCATCTTCAGTTGTCGAGCTTATGTCACAAAAACGCGTCGTCGTTGTCGGTTCTGGTTTTGCAGGCTTAGCTGCCGCTAGTTGCTTAGCTAAAGAAGGTTTTTCCGTTACCGTATTGGAAAAAAATGCTACCCCCGGCGGGCGGGCACGCCAGTTTACAGCCGAGGGGTTTGTATTCGATATGGGGCCCAGTTGGTACTGGATGCCCGAAGTGTTCGAGGCTTTCTTCAATCGCTTCGGCAAACGGGTAGCCGACTACTATCAGCTCGTGCGCATGGACCCTTCCTATTCCATCTATTTTGGCCCCAACGACCGCATGGAAGTGCCCGCCGCCCGCGAGGCGCTTTTCGCTATGTTCGAACAGTATGAACCCGGTAGCAGCGCTAACCTACAACGCTTCCTCAGCGAAGCCGCCTATAAGTACGAAGTGGGTATGAAGGAATTCGTCTTCAAACCCAGCCACTCCATTATGGAGTTCGCCGACTTGCGCATCCTAACCAGCCTCTTCCGACTCCAAATGTTCCAGTCGCTGTCGGCTCATGTGCGCAAGCTCTTCAAAAACGAAAAACTCATCCAACTCCTCGAATTCCCCGTCCTCTTCCTCGGGGCCACCCCCCAGAAGACGCCGGCCCTCTACAGCCTCATGAACCATGCCGACCTCTCCCTCGGCACCTGGTATCCCATGGGCGGTATGCACAAAATCGTAGAAGCTATGGTCAGCCTCGCCGAAGAGCTGGGCGTCCGCTTCCACTTCAATCAGGAAGTCGTATCCGTCGATGCCGCCCAGGGCCGCATCAGCCGGGTGCGCACCCGCGATGCCGTTTACGAGGCCGATGTGGTTATCGGCGGCGCCGACTATCATCACTTCGAACAACAGGTGCTCCCCGCCGACCTCCGCCGCTATTCCCCGCAATACTGGGAAAACCGCACCATGGCCCCCTCCAGTCTCCTTTATTATATAGGTGTCGACAAAAAACTGCCCGGCCTGCACCATCATACCCTCTTCTTCGACCAAGACTTTGGCCTGCACGCCCACGAAATCTACGAATCGCCCCAGTGGCCCACCAAGCCGCTGTTCTACGTCTGCGCGCCTTCCGTCACCGATCCCTCCGTGGCGCCTGCCGGCAAGGAGAACCTCTTTTTCCTCATGCCCTTAGCCCCAGGCCTCCACGACGATGACACCCTCCGCGAGCAATACCTCAACGTCATGCTCGATCGGTTTGCTCAGCTTACCGGCCACGATATTCGCCCCCACATCGTCTACCAGCGGTCTTATGCTCACCGCGATTTCGAGAGCGACTACCACGCCTACAAAGGCAACGCTTACGGCCTCGCCAATACCCTCCTGCAAACGGCATTCCTCAAACCCAAACTCAAAAGCAACAAGCTCCAAAACCTTTACTATGCCGGCCAGCTCACCACCCCGGGCCCCGGTATGCCCCCCTCGCTCATCTCTGGCCAGGTCGTAGCCGGCGAAGTAGCCAAAGCCTTTGCCCGATCCTGATCCATCGCCAACAAAATAAACCAAATACCTGTACTGCAAAGCTCAAACCACATGTTCGAACTGTATAACCAAGTCTGCACAGAATGCAGTAAGCTGATCACCAATCGATACAGCACCTCCTTTTCACTCGGCATCCGCATGTTCGACAAGCGGTTCCGCGATCCCATCTATGCCGTCTATGGCTTCGTGCGATTCGCCGACGAAATCGTCGACACTTTCCACAACTTCCCCAAAGAAGAACTCCTCCGCCGCTTCAAGGACGACACCTACCGCGCCATCGACGAGCGCATCAGCCTCAACCCCGTCCTTCAATCCTTCCAGGAAGTCGTACACCGCTACCAGATTGAGCACGAGCTCATCGAGGCATTCCTCCGAAGCATGGAAATGGACCTCCACCTCAATACCTACGGCCGGCAAGGCTACGAAGAATACATCTACGGCTCCGCCGAAGTGGTAGGCCTCATGTGCCTGCGCATCTTCTGCGAAGGCAACGACGCCATGTACCAACAGCTCAAGGCCCCCGCCCGCAGCCTCGGCGCCGCATTCCAGAAGGTCAACTTCCTCCGCGATATCCGCAGCGACTACGACGACCGCGGCCGCGTATACTTCCCCGGCATCGATTTTACCCGCTTCACCAATGTAGAAAAGCGCCAAATCGAAGCCGATATCGCCCGCGATTTCAACGACGCCCTCATAGGCATCCGACAGCTCCCCGAAGGCGCCCGCCTCGGCGTCCTCTTAGCTTATCGCTACTACGTCAAGCTGTTCGATAAAATCCGCCGCGCCCCGGCCGAGCAAGTCGCCAACAAGCGCATTCGCGTCAACGACGGCCGCAAAATCATGCTGCTCTTCAGCAGCGCCCTGCGCCATAGCCTCAATATGCTCTAACGCCTCATGCTCGCCGCACTCGATCGCATCGGCGCGCGCTGGGGCCTGGCCCGCGCCGAGCTGGCCTTCGCAGCCTTCCTCGTCTTTGCCTTCGGCTCAGGCGTACAGGCTCACCTCATGCCCTCGGTTTACCCCCTTACCCGCCTCACCACCGACGGCCTGCTGCTGGTGGTGGTGGGCGGCCTCTTAGCCTTCGTCTACCGCCGGGCTCGCGACCCCCGACTGCTCTACTGGGGCGGCGTCACCTACCTCGGCACCTTCGCCCTCGAAGCCATAGGCGCGGTCCGCCTTGTCGCTGAGCGAGATGATGTCCGCACCCTGCAACGCGATCTGCAGGAGCGCGCGATCATCCGCGCCGCCCGCGCTGTTGAGCGCGTTCTGGAAGGCAACCGCCGAGATGTCGATATCCTGCACCAGGTAGAAGGTCTGGCGGGTGACCGTGTCGAATTCGATGATCCCGGTGATCCGTCCCCCGGTCAGCCCGTTGGCATCCGAGGTCAGATTGACGCCTCCGACCGCCAGAGTGCGGGCTTCCGTGCTGGTCGATGCCTCGACATAAGCGACATCGGGGTAGAACCGGCCTTCAAGCGAGGCATTGAAGCCCTGGGTCAGCTCGGCGTCATCAAGATAGCGGAGATACCAGTTGAGATCGATATCGTCGAAATCGACGGCATCGTTGAGATTGATGACGGTCAGCGTGGCCATGGACTGTTTCCCCCGATCTGGCCGGGTGATCCCCGGTCC
>CAYOTJ010000216.1:0-6524 GCA_964406855.1 uncultured Saprospiraceae bacterium | reverse complement strand
TCAGGACGAAAGAAGAACACCGAACGCACAACAGCGGTTTGGCGTAATGGCGGGTGCAGTGCTTCGTATGACAGTTTTGTAGTAGGTTCAAGTGTAGTTCTTCGATTGAACTTTTGTACTAAATTGAAAGTAAGTAATTCTGAATCAGCCACTTCGCCAAGCCCCAAAACCGTTGCCTGCAATAAAAGAAAAAACAAAATATACTAATACCAAAATTCAATCCAATCCGTTTAATTTCATTGACCAAGCCCCAGATGATGCGGCAGGATTAATTGAGTTTTGGTATATGGCAAACAATGCCGTACCCGTTGGGGGTTCTTGTACGCGCCCAGCCTGTGTGATACTTCTGTGATATGCGTTCCCTATGTTTGAGATCAAACCAAAGCATATCAGGATGATGCGAACATTATTGGGCCTTGGGCTGGCGCTGTTGTTGAGCGGCTGCATTGCCGACGACTTTGTGGCCGATTTTGTGGAGCCGGTGCTGCGTATTACGCGCTCGGCCGATAGCCTGGCCGTGGGCGATACCTTCGATTTTACCTACGAATACTTCAACGAGGTGGGGCAGCCGCAGGCGGTGGGGGCGCTCTGGACGAGTAGCAACCCGGCGGTGGTGGCCATTGACGCCGCCAGCGGAAGGGCCGAAGCCCTGGCCGCAGGCGAGGCGGAGCTCAGTGTGAGCTACGGCGGGCTGTCGGATGTGGCGCTCGTGACGGCGGGCGGCAGCACCGTGGAGAACAACGACGAGCGCAGCGGCATCATTCGCACCACCAGCTCATACCTGCTTCAGGGCAGCTTTGTGGTGAGGCCCAATGCGACGGGGGGAATTGTGGTTTCTATTGCCGACGATTATCGGGCGTCGACGGCGCTGCCGGGCTTGTATGTGTACCTGACGAACAACCCGGCAACCCGGGTCGGCGCCCTGGAAATAGGGCGGGTGACGGTATTTTCGGGAGCGCATACCTACGAGATACCCAATGTGGGGCTCGATGACTACGCGTATTTGCTGTATTATTGCAAACCCTTCAATGTGAAGGTGGGCGACGGCAGCATTAACTAACATCCTGATTTATAACGATATGAAAAAATTATACATGGCGTTGGCGCTCGCGGGCGCCCTGGGTACGGCGCGGGCGGGCGGCCCCTGGCCCCAGTTGGCGGGCGGCGGCTACCTCAAGCTGGCCGAGTGGTGGACGGTGTTCGACCAACATTTTACCGATTCGGGATTGCTGGACCCCAACGTCACTACCGGGGTGTTCGTGAGTAGCCTGTATGGCGAGTATGGCTTCTCCGACCGGCTCACGGGGGTGGTTTATTTCCCGTTTTTTATCCGGAATTATACCAACAACCTGCGCTCGGCCACTACGGGCGCGTTGCTGACGCCGGGCGAGGCCCTGAATGCGCCGGGCGACATTGACCTGAGCGCCCGCTACACTTTTACGAAGCCTGGCGCCCGGCTACCGCTGGCGGCTACGCTTACGCTGGGGCTGCCCACAGGAAAGATCGGGGGCGGCAGCTTGGGCAACCTGCAAACCGGCGATGGAGAATTTAACCAGCAGTTGCAGATAGAGGCCGGGCAGGGGTATTCGCTGCTGAAGCAGTACCAGCTTTACTGGAGCGCTTGGGCAGGGGTGAACAACCGGACGCGGGGCTACTCCGATGAGTTTCGCTACCAATTGGAGGCGGGGCTGGGGCTGGCCCAAGGGCGGCTGTGGGTCATCAATCGATTGACGGCCATTCATTCGTTGAGGAACGGGCTGGCGCCGGCCGATGCCGCTGTCAGCGTGGGTATTTTTGCTAATAATACGGAATGGGTGAGCCATAGCTTAGAAGTGGCCTGGAAGTTCAGGCCCCAACTGGGCTTATCGGCGGGCTTTGCTACGGCTTTCAGCGGGGCCAATGTGGCGGCGGCGCCCTCGTTTACGGTGGGGGTTTTCTGGGACTGGGATTGAGGTCATGGGCGCGCGCGCCCGGCTCCTTGGCGCTATGCCCTGGCGAAGAGGGCGGCATTAACACATCGTCAATGCCATTGGTATTCACCGCTGGTTTGCCCGACCGCTGCGGCAAGGTACGCTTTCACACAATTAGCAGGGCGCCCGCGCAAGCTGCCTGGAAGGGGGCTGAGGCACGAAGCCAGCCCCTTGGGGCCGACCGACAGGGAGCCTGGAAGGGAGCGACCCCGACCTAAGGAGGGGATGCGCCCAAAAAATAAAAAACCAGCATTTGAGTATGACTTTGGGTTTGAGCTGGCGCATGGTTGTCGTTTAGGCATTTACCCCGGGCGCTGCGACGCCCGAGGTAAATGGAGTGTTTATCGTTCTCCAAGTTGAGATTTATAAATTTTGGCTTGGAGAAAACAAGGCCTAAAGCGGATAATGAAAGAGATACAGCCCCTTGCCTGCCGTGGGCTGGGCAAAGAGGTAAAACATCTTTTGTTCGCGGTTGAGGTAGATGCTGTCTGTGCCGGGCATGGTGTAGCCGTCGGGCAGCTTAACCATCCTAACGGCATAAGTATTGAGGTTTATCTCCATAAAAGAAGCCCGGTTGAGGCCGGGTATGGCCTCCTGCACCATAAAGATCAATCGATCGGGTGCAGCGTAGATCAGCTTGTTCTGGCCCTCGGCTGAAGCCTGGTCGAGGTTGAGGGGGATAAAAGCCCGTAGGTAGCCATTGGGCTCATACACCGACAGGGCATAACCCAAGGGCTGGTAGGTAGTGGTGCGCGTCTCGGGGCTGTATTTGCCTGCGGCTATCATGTGCAGCGCGGCTTCGCCCCCGTCGCTCATCGGGATGCGCTGAAGGGTGCGCATACTGCTGGCGGATGCCGGTGGCGCAGGCTTGAGGGCAAGGGGCTCGCCCATAGAAGATGACCCGAAGTAGTCGGCAATGCTCACAATGCCCTCCGGCCCTACGACCATTATGCTTACGCCTTTTTGAGCGTTGGGTTGATCATAGAGATACGTGAGCTCCATTTTGCCGTCGGGCAAGCGGCGCGACTGCACGATACGGCCTCCTTCCTGATTGAAAGCGTCGTCGTCCTGAGCAACCAGCTTGCCGGTTTTGATGTCTAAAATCAGGATCCGCACCAGTTTGGGATTGACGTTGCTCATACCCTTGGCGCCTTCCCCCTGCATGATGTATACGATTTTGGTAATTTCCCGGACGTCGGGCGCCAGTTCGGGGCCATAAAGGGGGTAATAGCCGCTAATGCCCAAAGGCTCGGGGCTGACGTAGCGCTCGTTGGCCAGCAGTTGGCCCTCCTTGGTGAAGGTGAGGAATTTGAACTCGAAGTATTCGCTGTTTTCCTTGCTGCTGTCCTTGCGGTATTTGAGGGCGCCAAATACCGTGATGTTGCCCGAAACGGGGTCGCTGGCCACCGGCGCGCCGGCGCTGACTTTAAAGCTCATGTTTTCGCTTTCAAAGGCGCCGGCCATCGACTCTTTTCCGTGGTTGACGGTATTCGTCCGATAAGGCGTAGCCAACAGGCCGGTTCGCTCCGATGCCGGCTTGAGGGTATGGGTTGTGGTTACAAAGCCCGACAAGCCGCCCGACAAGCCTACGGTGATGCTGCTTTTGTAGTACTCGGCAGCGTAAGTTCCTGTAAAGGGCCGGGGTTCATCGGGGTCGATGGCGCGCAGGAAGAGCGAGTCGGAAGGCCTCAGTCCGGCAATGGCTACCCTCAGGGTGTCGTAAGACATGACTTCCCCGGCATTGGCCAATGGTTTTTTGGCATGTGCCTGTGCTGAGGTCAGTGGGTCGGGCACAAAATTGACCCGGGTACTAGCGCCTTGTTCGGCCCACCAACGCAGCACATGGGTTGTCGTTGGCGCCTGGTCGGGGCCTAATATGGCCGCCCCCAGCGCCGATAGCGATACGGGGTCGGCGCCTCCGCTCATCAATGAACCGCGCACCTGCTGGATGCCGCCATTGGGGTGAGTAAAGCGGTAGAACAAGGCAAGGCCCTGAGGGCTGTTTTTGACCCCCAGCACATTCAGGCCGGCTATCCTGATGTCCCCACTTTCGTTAATGAGACGGGCGCCTTGAAGAACGATGCTTTGGGCGTTCAAAGAGGGTTGTGCAAAACCAATGAGGAGCGCACAAATAAACAAGTGTTTTAACATGGTGTATGATTTGAGATAGATTAAGCGCTGGTTTTGGGCCGGCCACAGGCAAACTGCGGCGGCCGGGATTACAACAAAGATAAGAAAAAGCGGGCTGTTTTTTGGTATTTTGCAGCGTCTTTTTGTTCTCTTTAGCGATAAAATTTATGAAGCCAATCAACGACAATTTCATCGTTCATGCCGCAGCTACAGCCGCCGCCACGAGGGGCATGAGCGTAGCCTATAACCCTGGTTTTGTGATGATTGACAGCGGCCTCAACTGCGACACCTTCAACCTGATTATTCTCGGCGAGGAGGTTCAAAAGCAGGAAGCGGCACTGGTAGCGGCCATTGAAAACTACCGCCACAGGGGGCTGGCCTGGTGTTTGTGGGCCGGCGATGATTACCTCGATCCTGCCACGCGGGCGCTATTGGTCGGGCTGGGCTTGGAACCCCGCGACGCATCGCCCGCTATGACGCTCCAGCTAAACGGGTACTCCCCTCAGCACGACTCCCGCCACACACGGGTGGTGTTGGCCCAAACGCCGGATCAGGCAGCCCACTTTGCCGATGTAATCGCCCACAACTGGACGCCCCCCGACGCCGGAGTATATGCTTATTACGCACGGGCAGCCCAGGCTTACCTGTCTCAGGCTGATGTTTTCAGGCTGGCGCTGATCTATGAAGACGAGCTCCCGGTAGCTGCGCTGGAAATATGCGCTCCGCCCGGCGATGTAGCCGGCTTTTATGCCTTGGCTACCCGGGCCACTCATCAGCGGCGCGGCCTGGGGCGGGCGCTCACCACCTTTGCCCTCAATCAGCTCAAAGCCGAAGGCTACCGGCAGGTCGTACTCCAGGCATCGGAGGCAGGGCTGCCGCTATACCGGCAACTTGGCTTTGAGGAGGTGGGAGCCTATGAAGAGTGGGGAGAGATAAATAATGCCGCCGCCCTTCCGGGATAATGGCTAAACCCGATAATCCATGTCGCCAACACACGAATTAGCCCGCCTTATTGAAGTTGAAAGCCTGTGGGAAAAATCCCTGGACCTCCCCCGCAACACCTACCTGAAGGTAAGCGGCAGCATAGATCGCAACCTTTACTATGTAGAGGAGGGCAGCCTGCGCATGTTTGTCATCAGGGAGTTCGAGGAGCATACCATCCGCTTTGCCTATACCGGCAATTTTTTTGCGGCCCTCGACAGCTTCATCACCGGGCAGCCCTCCGATTTATACATTCAAACCATACGTCGTACCCAGTTGAAGGTATTATCCAGAAGCCGCTTTATGGAAGTAGTGCAGCAATCGCCGGAATACAGCGCTATCTGGACCCGCATTCTGGAGTTGGTTGTGGTTCAGCAATTGGAACGCGAACAAGACATCCTCACCACCTCCCCCGCCGAACGCTACGAGCGGGTGATGCAGCGCAGCCCACAGTTGTTCCAGGAGATTCCGCATAAATACATCGCCTCTTATCTGCGCATGACCCCCGAAACCTTGTCGCGCATTAAAAAGTCTTGATCAGGATCAAGAGCCGCTAAGCGCGGGCGCCCCAACTTTGCCGGTAAAAAGCAACCTATGCGTGCAGAGACATTAATTGCCGATCTGATCGATCGGACCCGAGCCAACATGAATCGCGCCGAGGCGCTTCGCCAACTGCCGCTGTCGGCACTCAACGCCCGTACAGCCCCCGAGCGCTGGAGCGCGCTGGAGTGTATTGAGCATCTCAATCGCTACGGGCGCTTCTACCTGCCGGAAATAGAACAGCGCATGAAGGCTTCGCGCCATCCGGCATCGCCGGATTTCCGATCGGGTTGGCTGGGCAACTACTTTGCCAAAGCGCTGGCGCCCAAGGAAAAACTCAATCACATGAAAACCTTTAGTACTATGGATCCCAAAGGCAGCGCCTTAGATGCCGGCGTGCTGGATGTGTTTTTACAGCAGCAGCAGCAAATGCTCCTACTGCTCGATCGGGCACGTCGTACAGATCTCAGTCGAGTGCGCACCGCTGTATCTTTTATGCCGCTGCTGCGACTACGGCTGGGCGATACGTTTCGGGTGGTCATATATCACAATGAGCGCCATTTGGGGCAGGCGGAGCGGGAAGCGGCCGGCCTGGCGCATGAGCGCTCCCTGGCTGGCAACGCTCAGTGAAAGGCAGCAATCGGGGCTGTGGGAAAAAATTTAGCGGGGCATTTTTTACTGACACAAGATTGTCAGTGAGGGTCTGCATCTTTGTAGCTTCACTTGTCAAAACAACATCGCCATGCACCGCAAAAACAGCACCGCATGAATCGCACCGATCGCCTCATGGGCATAGTGGCTCACTTGCAGGCTAAGCGCTATCAGACCATAGAGCAGTTGGCCGACCACTTTGGTCGAAGCGTTCGCACCATGTACCGCGATCTGCGCGCCATCCATGAAATT
>CAYOTJ010000215.1:0-6564 GCA_964406855.1 uncultured Saprospiraceae bacterium | reverse complement strand
TTATGGTGCTGGGGCAGTAGAAAGGAAGAATCACGTATACATAAAAAGAGCAACCCCCGTTGTGCCGTGGTACAATGGGGGTTGTCTTTTTTTTGGGGGGCTGTCGCGCCGGCCCGTATCCGCCTGCCCAAAGGAAACATTTGCCCAGGGCCGGCACGCCACCGGGCTATCCGCTCTTATGGGCGCTCCTGAGGTCGCCGCCCATACCGCTCCTATCCCTTCCCCGGCGACTTCAAAAACTCAAAAGCCCGGTAAACAGCCCGATGTAATATGGTTGCATGATCTTCTTTCGGGAAGTATTCAAAACGGCTGTTCATGCGGTTGGCAGGCATTTTTCTCAGCAGCCGCGCTAGGTGTCGGGCATCGCGGCGCATCACCCGCCATTCCTTGCCTACGCCCACAAATACCCGAACCGGGCTTTTAAGCTCGGGTAAAGGCAATGCCAGCAGCGATTGCCGATTCCACCACAGGCTGGGGCTGATGATGATGTACTGATCAAAAAGATGGGGCTGCTTATAAAATATTTCTGTGGCCAATAGCCCTCCCAGCGATTGCCCAATGAGGGTGCGCGAGCCATTGGTTCGGTAGCCTCCTTCGATAAAAGGCTGGAGCTCCTCGGCGATAAAGGTTATAAAAGCGGCTGATCCCCCCGTTGTAGGATAAGTTTTTTTATCCTCGGCAATACTGGTCGGATAGGTAAAATCCCGCTTTCGGTCTACATTGGCTATTCCCACGATGATGGAGCGCGGAAACAAATCGTAGAGGTTCATAAACTGCATCAGGCCGGCAATGTGAACAAAATCTTCATGGGCTGAGCCATCCAGCAGGTATACCACCGGATAAGAAAGACTGTCGTTCCCCGCATAGTCCGGCGGAAGGTAGATGTTGAGGGTTCGGGTTTCCCCCAAAACCACAGAGGTTAGCGTTTCTACAGAGCCGAGTACAAAAGGAGCCTTAGCAGGTAGAGAGGAAATTGCCGGCTGGGCAAACACAAAGTCGGCCTGCCACAGCAATATTACTGCCGGCAATAGTACCGACAGCACTTTTTTTAAATACATAAGTGATTCAAGTTTTATAATTCTTCGGGTCGAAATTCATAAGCCTTGGCTTAGAGAGCTATACTCAGGGATTTTCATCCCGACCGCCCCGAAGTTCCCGCTGATATTCGTTCAGTTCGTCCCAGCGGCCTGCGGCGGCTAAACGCGCCTGAAGCGGCCAGGTGTAAGGCGTATGCATGCGAAAGGCATCGCCGGCGTTGTTGAGCAACTCGCGCAATAGCCCCGGATCGGTATGAGCCAGCTCATTCCAGCTTCTTATGCCCGCATCATTGAGCAGCTCGGCAATCTTGGGGCCAATGCCTTCGATGAGGGTAAGGTCGTCTTCAGCAGGCGGAGCTGCGGGCAGAGGCGCACTTTCCACATCGGCTTCTGTGGGCAGGGGAGCATCTGCGGCGTCGGCGGGTTCTTCAGAAGTCTTTTGTATCAATTGCTGAGCCTGTCCTACCCAGTTGTCTTTATCTATCCGCCCCGGAAAATAGCCAATGGCCTCGGTAACGGCGGCTACGCGTGCTGCATCCCAGTCGGCTATATCAGCATAAGTAAATACCCCGATCTGGTTGAGCTGACTTTCCAGGAAGGGGCCAATGCCTTCGATTCGGGTAAGGTCGTCTCGCTCTGTATTTTCGATAATTTCAGCCGGCGGAGGCGCATCGTTTACGGCGCGGTTGGGTGCGAACTCGGCTTCCGGTTCCGCAATTGACAGCGGTATGGCTGCCATCGTCAGCGCCGCAGTTGAGGACGGCAGATCGGCAGGCAAATTGGCTAACTTTTGTTGCAACAGTTCATTTTCGGCGGCTAACTGGCTTAAACGTTCTTCCAGCCGTACCAGCGTGGTATGATCATCATCGGTGGGTTGCGCCTCCTGTAGCGCGCCCAGGCCGTCCTTCAACTGCTGATTTTCAAGCGCCAGAACTTCTATACGTTGTTCTAGTAAGGCCAGGCGATCTTCGGGCCAGGGCACTATCAAAGGTTGTGTTGCCGGCGGTTCTTCTGCCTGCGACACGGCCGCTGCCTCCTGCGGCGCTGCCTGTCGGATAGATAAGGTGGCGATTTGCTCGTTGAGCTCGTCTATGGTAGTCGTATAGGTTCTGCCGGCGGTTTGCAGTCGCTCCAGCTCGGCTTTCAGTCTGTTGATTTCCTGATAAAGGTGGGTCTTTTCGGCTTCATGGCGCTGGGCTGCGTCCATGAGGTCTACTTTTTCGCGGCTTTCTTCCTGAAGTTGGCGGTTGCGCTCCTGAAGTTCAGCCTGCGTAGCCGTCAGTTGAGCCTCTGCCTGCGCCTGTCTGGCGGCGGCTTCTTCGGCTTCCTTGCGGCGGCGGCGCAGTGCGGCCGTGCGCAACAGCCAGGCTACCAGAAAGCCCATGAGGAAGGCGATCAACATAATGAACAGTATGGCATAACTGTCCTTGGTGTCGAATGCGGCAAAAATGTTATTCGTATTCACGTATCGGCTATTTTTTACCCGGTTGCAAGGCCGGAAAGATTATTCAATGATGAAGTTGACCCGCCGGTTTTTTTGCCGGCCTTCGGGGGTGGCGTTACTGTCTACAGGCTTAGTTTCGCCCATCGAGTTTACTTCGATATCGACCCGGATGCCTAAGTCTTTCAAGTATTTGCGGGTGTTTTTAGCCCGCCTCAGTCCAAGATCCTGATTGTAGCGGGCTTCGCCTATGTCGTCGGTATGGCCGATGATGGTGAGCATCTTCTCGTCGTAAGTTGCCAGATAGGTCTTCAGCGAGTCGGCATACAGTTTGAAGGGGTCGCCCGGCCTGAAAACGTCGGAGTCGAACTCAAAGTTGGCGTCCGAGAAGGTCATATTGGTAAAGGTGAAAGCTACATTTTCATACTCGGAGGGGCTGCGCCGGGGCAAAAAGAGTTCAAAATTGAGCGGACGCCCCAGTTTGGGGTCGTCGCTGCGCGCATAGTCGAGGAAGATGCGCGACTCGGCTACCTCCCGCTGGAGCAGCAAATGGCGCACGGCGTCGGCCCGGGCTACGCCTAAGTTTTCAAATAACCCTACAGACGTAATGGCGGCCTCGGCAGGCCTGAACCAGCCCGTAATTTCCAACATCACAGCGGTGTCGGCTTTCATGATGGCGGCTAAGGTGTCGAGGAAGGCCCTGTTGTCGGCATTTAGCCGGGGCATAGCCATCGCTGAATCGAAGGCAAATTCTTCATAACCCGTGAGCAGTATGCTGTCTTCGCGCAAGAGTTGGAGGGTGCGCGCCCGCACATCAACGGCCGTGTCGGCGGGTTGCGCGCCGCACAGGCCGCGCAGCTCACAAACATAGTACCATCTGGCCCCGATGACGTAGATTCCGAATAATAAAAAGACGGCTAATGCCAGTATTCGCATAGCGGTTTGGTTTTGGCAGTCGGCAAAATAGGAGTTTTGGGGAATATGTGCAACTTTTTGCCGCAACTTGGCAGAATGCCCCAGGGGAGGCAACTTTTTCAGTTGCAAATCCTTTCCTTTGCATATAACACTTATACGAAGAATATGAAAGTTACCCTCAGCCGCATAGACGATGCCTATCAGCTTGAAGCTGTTAATGAAACGGGCCAGAAAGCTTATACCGACGGGTCCGTCGCCATTGGCGGCCATGAGCAGGCCATGAGGCCTATGCAGTTGGTACTCGTTGCATTGGGCAGTTGCAGCAGCATCGACGTCATCCACCTGCTCAAAAAGCAGCGCCAGCCCCTTCGCCACATCGAGGTGGAAATTGACGGCCAACGGGCTGAAGGTCAGGTTCCTGCTGTGTTTACCCACATACAGGTACACTACAAATTGTATGGCCCTCTCGACCCGGTCAAAGTAGAGCGCGCCTGCCGCCTCAGTATGGAAAAACTTTGCTCCGTATCCAAAATGCTTGAAAAATCAGTGGAAATTACCTGGACGTACAGCGTAGAAGCATAAGCGCGGGCACATGATTTCACAACACTGACCGGACAACAGGAGACAAGCATTGGGCAAATCGGTCGGAAAAGCTTAAAATGCCACTTTCACCACCTTCCATCCCCGATCTCCTTCCAGCCGCAAAAAATACATGCCGGCGGGCAAACCCTCGGGCATCAGCAGGGTAGTAGCGGGCGACCAGGTGGCTACGCAACGACCTGTGGCGTCGTATAGGGTTATGGCGCGCAACCCTAAGGGCTCAGGCCAGGAAAGTTGAAGATAGCCGCCGCTGGAAGCGGGGTTTGGGAAAAGGCGGATGCCCTCGTCATCAGGTATTGGCAGATCGCTATTGGTAACTAAGCCAATGTTGCCGGATACCCCTTGAGCGCAAAGCCGGAAGCCGAGCTGGTTAACTACCATAATGCTGTCAAAAGCCAAGCTGAAAGCCGTAGTATCGGCGCGCGGGGCCAGATCGCCGTTGGCTACAAAGGCTACGGATGCTAAGCGTCGGGGGCCGCTGAGGGCGTTGGCAGCCCGCCCTGCTACCGCTAAGGCCAACTGGCCCGGCTCAAGCGCGACGCCGATGCCCAAAAGATCAACGTTGTCGTCGTCGAGGAGCACGGCTACTGAGTCGGTCAGCAGCATGCCGGGGTCGTAGCTCAGCCATAGGGCTACGCCCAAGGCTCCGTCAAAGTTGTTGAGATCGGGCTCAAAGTTGAGGTCGGCATAGAACTTGTGCGGCGAAAGCTCATCGGGTCGGAAGACGGCGCTGATGCGTACGCACGGCAGATCTGCGAGAAAAAGAGGAGCGTAGGGCGTTTCCGGTGGGGCCCCCTGCTGCGCTACTTCGTTGTCATAGTGTAGGGCTATGGCCGCTTGGTCGGCTGCTTCAACCTGGCCGTCGCCATTACTGTCGGCAAAAGCGGTGTTGATGCCTGTGAGAGGCAGGCTTTGCAGCCAGGGCGATGTGCAGTAGGGCTGCCAGTCGTTGCCGGGCGCCGGTCGGGCAGGGCCCGATCTGCCATAATTGAGGCCCAGGGCCAGCAGGTCGAGCACATCTACGCGGCCATCGTGGTTGGCGTCGCCAGGGTAACTGCATACAGACTGAGCCAGTGCAGCAGGCGCTGCTCCGGCTACAAGTACCAAAATAAGAACAATGACGTTTCGCATAAGGCGCACAGTTTTCTCATAAGCGTCCGGCAGCGGGGCCGAACGAACAGACCCCGGAAATATAGCACTTTTGCTGTTACAAGACAAAATGCACATTCAATTTCGTGCTTACCGACTATTTTTACGCCATGACAGACGTAACTACTGCAACTCAGCTTATACTCGACAGCGCCCTCAGTTTTGGCGTTGAAACCATAACGCTGGAGGCCGCGCTTAGCCGCGTGCTGGCCCGTGACATTACTGCCGATCGAGATTTCCCCCCCTTCGACCGGGTGACTATGGACGGCATTGCCATTCGCTACGCCGACTATGCCGCCGGCCATCGCCGTTTTAAGGTGGCAGGGGTGAGCCCTGCCGGAGCGCCCCGGGTTGCGCTACCTTTTGAGGCCGGCGCCTGCCTTGAGATTATGACTGGCGCCGTATTGCCTGCCGGAGCCGACGCCATTGTGCGTTATGAAGACCTTACTTTGGCCGATGGTTACGCTGCCCTTGGGGATATGGAAGTTCGGCCGGGGCAGAACATCCATCGCCGGGCTGAAGACCGTTCGGCAGGAGCCCTGATCGTTCCCTCGGGTAGCCGGGTGCGCGCTGCCGAACTGGGGGTGGCGGCTACGGTAGGCTTGCACCAACTGGAGGTGCGCGCACTGCCCGAGGCCGTTGTGATTTCTTCCGGCGACGAACTGGTACCCATTACAGGCCAGCCTTTGGATCATCAAATACGGGCTTCCAATGCTGCCCAATTAGCAGCGCTATTGCGCGGCAGGGGCGTAAAAGCAGCTATGATGCACCTCCCCGACGATGCGGCTGTCATCGCGCGGGCTTTGGCGGAGGCGCTGGCCCGCTACCCCCTGATCGTACTTAGCGGAGGCGTTTCGGCAGGCAAGTTTGACTATGTGCCCGATGCGCTTCTCAGCTTGGGCGTACAGCAGCGCTTTTATCAGGTAGCTCAGCGTCCGGGCAAGCCTTTCTGGTTTGGCGTACACTCGGGCGGCGCCCGCGTATTTGCGCTACCCGGCAACCCTGTGTCGTCGTTTATGTGCGCCCATCGCTATGTATTGCCCTGGCTCGATGCTTGTATGGGCTTGCCGGCCCTGCCCGAGACCTACGCCCAATTAGCCGCCGATCTGCCCTTCAAGCCGCCACTGACTTATTTCCCGCCTGTGCGCCTGCGCTGTGCGCCCACCGGTCAGTGGCTGGCAGAACCCATGCCCGGCCACGGTTCCGGCGATTTGGCTAACCTCGTTGACGCCCACGCTTTTTTGGAACTTCCCGCCGGCCAGGATGTATACCGCCAGGGTGAGCCGTTTCGGGTATGGCAGTGGGTATAGGCTTTTGCGTACGGAGGTGGCTGGTCGGACCAGGGGGTGCAGCGGTATGCGTGAGGCACGAGCGCATAATATTTACCCGACCGAGCGCAGCGAGGGCGGGGCGGAACACCCG
>CAYOTJ010000214.1:0-6600 GCA_964406855.1 uncultured Saprospiraceae bacterium | reverse complement strand
ACCGAGAGCGTTGGCGTGGCAGCGCCCGTACTCCAGGCGTAGGTAGCTGTAGGCGTGGAGGCGTCGAGGAGGTAGGCGGCGCCGTCGCAGATGGTGGTATCGGGGCCGAGGTCAAAAAAAACGGGATTGCCGGCCACGGTTACTTTAACGTCGTCGGTGAAGGGCCGATTGCAGGCGTCGGTGATGCGCACCTGGTAGGTGGTGGTTGTAGCGGGCGCCGCCAGCGGATTGGCGATATTGGGGTTGCTCAGGCCGGCGGCCGGCGTCCACTCATAGCCGATGCCGCCGGTAGCCCGCAGTTGCACCTGGCCTCCGGGGCAAACAACTACGTCCTGAAGGCGGTCGAGGAAGGTGGTATAGCTGAAGCATACGCGGTGGTCGTTGTTGCCGCCGCCGGTAGCGGAGGTGAAGCCCCAAAAAACGAAGGGATCGCCGCCAAAGATGGTATTGATGATATCGCCGGTATAGGTGAGCCGGAGCTGACAGTCGAAATACACATCAAAACGTCGGGCGGAAGCATCCCAACTGATGCGAAGGTCGTAGAAGCGGCAGTTTTCTATATCCGAAGATGCGGCGCGGGCCTGTATGGGGCCAGCTAAGTTGCCGGGGCCGGTATGGCTGATGGCGCCATTGCGCATGATGGCAATGTGGTCGGCGGCGGGGTCGCCCAGCTCAAAGTTCTGGTAGGTATCAATTTCAACGCCTAAGCTGGGCGCTACGCCGCCAAAACCAATGCCGCCGCCCGCCTGCCCTATGGAAGTACTCACGGGTTGAAGGCCGAACACCATGCCGTCGGCGCCATTGAGGTCGGTGCAACCGAGGAAGACCTCCATCACGAGGTCAAAATCCTGGCGCAGGTCAATTTTATTGGGGTTCCAGATGGAGCCTACCATCCAATTGACGGCCGGCGTAAGCTGATAACAACTGTCGCTATAGGCTAAAGCCGAGCCATTGAGGAAAAACTGGGCTGAAACAGGCCCCGAGCCGATCAGCGCTATCAATATTGCTACAAACCTAAAACGACGCATGAATAGACAAATTAAGATGTGGAGGCCAAAGTAACGCTTATGCGCCAAAGCGGCAAAGACATTATTGTCGGCCATCGACTTATTGGGGCATCCGCTCGGCCCGGCGGGTTTTTAGTCGGTTTTGGTAAAAGGCCCCAAAGCCAGATATCGGATCCCGGCATATCCATACCATCAGGCCGCGCTCGCGCGCCCACGGGTTGCGCACTTCGCCCACTAATTCTACCCGGCCAAAGAGGTCGTGTACGTCGCTTACCTCATCGTTCATGCGGATGAGCGCCTTAAAAGATAAGCTGTCTGGCAGCCAATATAAGTAATTATCGGAGAAGCAGATGGGCTCGGGCAGGCCGCGTTCGCGGCCCAATATGGCTATGGCCGAGGCTTGGCCGTAATTTTCGGCCGAGACAACGCAATGGCGCTTTTCGTCTTCCGACAGCCGACTGTAGGCCAGCGCCACCAGGTCGGTCATCTCTTGCCAGCCCGTCATATCGGCATAATCCTGGGTGATGGGATGTACTTCGCCTGTTTCCCAGGTGAGGAAGCCCGTGCCTATGACGCCGCTCAAAGCGGCAAAATAGCCGGCCATGCGGTCGTGCGAAAACACAGGCAGCCCAATGGGCGCTTCAGGACGCATCACAGAAGTCCTGATGCGTCCTGAAGCGCCTTGGTTCTCACCATGGGGAGACTAAATTTCAATATATAAATATATATAAAATTAATACATGTTTTTTGTAAGCCTCCAAGCAAGTGCCAATCTATCATCATAGAACTATACCCAAGCAGCAGGGTATGGAATGTACGCTTCCTGTACGCTTCCTATAGGCTGCTGATGAAGGTGAAAGCCAGCCTCTTTCCATATCCGGCATACCCGTTTATGGTTGTCTTTCAGAACTTATTAATGGCGTAGGAAGTAAAAAATCATCCAGTGTCACTAATTACGAAAAGTGTACTACCAATTTGCGCGAAAAGTGTACCACTGAACATTGTTAACTTTTCCGGCTGCCCTGTAACCTGTACGATCACTTCCTCTTGGCTCCTTGAGCTGCAAACTTTTTACCAGTTCATACCCTATCTTTGAGGATTTAATAATCCATGCCCAGATCGGCAAACATCTTCTTGAGCCGTGCATTGTCTTCCTGAAGCCGCTTGAATTCAAGCAAAGTTTCGTCTGCTTCCGTGCCCCCTATCGTTTTGCCACTTGTACAGCTTCGCAACACCAACCAGATAATCTTGGCTCAATTTGTTCATCGTGGAGCCCGTGTCCAACTTGGCTAAGATCTCCAGCCTTTGTTGTTGACTAAATTTGCTCGTCCGCATCTCTTAACGATCTATAAATTAGTAAAGGTAATACTTTTTTACTAAATCTCGGTTGCGGCTTTCGAGGAGTGTGCATAATCCGCCAAGCGTAGCGGGAATGATAGAACCACATCAATATGGGGTTCGCGGTGTTTTTAACGACATTTTAGTATAAAAAACTAAAAAAAATGCTTAAAAAATTTATTATTAAAGAAAATTACGTTATTTTTGTTTAACAACCTACCAATATGACTATCAATCGCCAAAATATTTTATTCCCCTTAGCGGGCCGCGATGCGGATATACATCCCATAAGTTTTGTATCCGCATTTTTTTGGGGGAGGTAAGGGAATTTTTAAACAAGAGTAGGTATATAGGAGAGTTAACGGGAGACCAAAATTGGCAGGGACCGAAAACCCAAAGAAAGACCAAGACAGCGCATTTCACAGCTTCCTCAATTGAGGAAAAATAAAGCGTCTTTAGAGGAAAAGGAAACTGCCGGCGGGGGAATTATTCTGAAACCGCCCGCCTTGAATGTAGGAAAGTAGGCCCGATGCCGGAGTGGGTTAATAAAGGCGCTTACCCTATCAATATGAGGGCTATGATAATTAATTTGCAAGTATCCTACAGAGACATTTGTCTATTCCTTACACTATTCACAGCCTGTATTTCCCAGACTAATCTGATAGCACAGCAGACTTTCATTTGTGGAATGGAAGGCCCCGAATACGAAAATAGCGGCTCTAGCCTTATTTTTGATGATTTCGACTTTTTCCCACCTGAGCAGTGTGGCACACCATTGTATATTAACTGTAGATTTGTATTCTTTACACGCGAAAATGGTACGGGAGTTTTTTCAGAGGGAAGCCCATTTACTCAAGAAGTGCTTGACGCTATAGTAGAAAAAGCCAACAATAAATGGAAAAACATCCGAGATGCCACCGGCTGTTCCTCTCAAAGTGAGCAGGAGTATCCTGTTGATGCTAATTTTAGAATGAATGTCACTTATGATTACATCGCGGATGAAGTAGCATGGGATTACTATGCCCGAAGGGTGCAAATGGGCTCTTATGTGCTAGGGTCATTTTGCCCCGACTTCATCATGAGCAATAATAGTAGCTGGCCTTATCTTCGGGACAAGATTAACGACTACAATGCTCAGCACCCCAGTACATTCAACTTTTTCTTTGTAGAAAATGGAGACTTGATAAGAACTATTGAAGGACACCTTGCCAATGGAACGGTTCCGCAAGGGCCATATTCTCCGCCACTGCCTACACCGATTTTCAGTGGATGCTCACGACTGCCCCAAGGTTATTATTCAACAAGTGACCAATTCGTAATCATGGCAAATCTGTATTCGGAATGGCTTGCAAGAACACATTTTGGGACTATCCTATACCCCGATGCAGCCAACGCCGGTGCCGATAATGCTACAATTGCAAAATGGCACATGGATGGACAACATGGTACGATTGTTCATGAGTTGGGGCATTCCGTGGTAGAGCGGACGATTGTACACGAAACCTTTAACTGCATGGATAATATCATGCGTAGCGGAGCCGGATACAATCAACACCTTGTACCGATGCAACTTAGTAGATTGCACAGGAATATGATGACCTCCAATAATCATCGCTACATCAGTTGCGAGGACATTACAGAAACCACCTGCAACGTTATTATTACAGAGAACGAGGTTTTTGATGAGCCCATAAGCATCTATGGAAACCTGATCGTTATGGAGGGCATAACGCTTACCGTCACGTCTGATATGTATTTATCCAAACATTCCTTTATTGACTTGAAAAGGGGAGCTAAACTCGTTGTGGACGGCGGCCTTCTGACCAGCGGATGTGGCGAAAAATGGAAAGGCATCCGCGTGACGGGCGGAAACGTAGACTTTGACGTCAAGTTCACTAACAATGCCGTAGTTGAAAATGCTGGTACGGCAGTCTCCATGTTCCCGCCGCTTCCTTGGCCGGAAATCACAGAACATGGGAATGGTATCATACATGCGGATAATACTACGTTCAACAATGTGGGGCGTATTGCCGAATTAATCGCCTTCCAACCCTCCCTGAACGGCAGCTATTTCAGAAACTGCACACAAAATGGCGGAACGTTCGGCATTACCAACTGGAATTGCCAGTTGGTGGAAGTATCAGGTTGCATTTTCAACGATATAGAAAGCAATGCTATTGTCACCGAAACAGGATCGTTTACGATTGAAGGCAACACCTTCCACAGCGGAGAAAATGATATCCTATTTGCGAATGTGTCAGCAGGGATAGCTTCAATCATTAGGGATAATGATTTCTACGGCGATAAAACCGGCATACGCGCACTAGGGACTACATTTGACCAAAATCAAATCCTTGAAAACCGGTTCCATACAGGTACTTACGATATCTGGGTGGAAGGGGATAATAATTTTTTAGTGCGTAAAAATAGTTTCAATTCCTTATTTGGGATTGTAAGCATAAATAGTGGCACTGCCACCAATGATATCATTGAAAATGTATTTGTGAACGACATCGTAGGCATATTCCCTGCCGGACAGAACCTTGACTTATCATTTGTGGAAAATTGTTTTGAAACGAATTATACCGATACTTATATCGTCGGCAGGATAGCACAGATAATAAGCAATGGAAACACAGCCGCCAACAACTGTTTCACACACGATGGCAACTTGGAAAGCTCCGTACCCGATGTCGCTGGGACTCCTGACGATTTCACCTACATTGAGCCGGTGACCAATGCCACCAATTGCTTGAATGCGTTGTTCGCTCCAGAGAATGTTAATGTTCAAGCAATGTTTTTACCAGACGATGAAGTTTGTGCGAATGCTGGAGCTGGAGTTTCAGACCTACCCGATACAGAATCAGCCATGTGCAATCCAGAAAATACTATTCAGGCATCGCTGGCCGCCAAGAATATACTTGTAGCTTTGCTGGCACAAATGCCAGCCCTTGAAACTGTGCTTCCTGTCAACCTAAATGGAGCGGAGATTCAACAGTTGGCATATATGCGATGCCTAAAAAAAGTGGAGCGCCAGTTGTTTGAACTTTATCTGGAAGCAGGTCTTTTTGCGGAAGCGAGAGCTAGCTTGGGAATTTCAAACTTGACAAATGACGACAAAGTGGCTACTTTCAGTAGCTATATCGCTCAGGGAGATTTGACCGGGGCATCCAATTACTTAGAGACTCTACAAACCGTAGATGAGGACATGTTAGATTTCATAGCTATTCAACAGATCAACCTTGATAGGTTGAATCAGGGAGCCGCCTACCAGATAGATACTTTCGTGTTAGCTTCCCTAGAAACACTGGCCGCCAAAACGCATCCTTATGCAGCCTATGGCAAGGCATTGGTGTATGTACTGACAGGAAAGCTAATGGAATCTGAATTACCTAAACTGGAGGTGGGCAAGAAGAGTTTGCCTATTATGCCTGCTGCGACAAATAAGCCGATTGACGCAGTCAGGGTTTACCCTAACCCGACAGATGGTATCTTCAACATAGCACTACCCGCACAATACGAGCAATTTGAAGCACAGCTCACGGATGTGTCGGGCAAGCTACTTTTCTACCGCTTTGCGGAGGGCAATGAATGGAAAATGGACTTATCCCACCTTAAACCGGGCATTTATTTACTTACCTTGTGGAGTGAGGGCGCAATTCTACATCGAGAGAAAATCATCCTGAACCGATAAATGAAAGCTTGCAGGCAGGGAAAGAAAACGCCTGCCTGCCCTTTCTACAAAAATAACCTCCATGAAAAAGCAGTACACCTTTCTATTTTTGGCCTTCTTTTTGCTTATTTGGGCAAACATCACGTGCGCCCAAACTTTCAGTAAGCTATACGATCTGGGCCATCAGACTCAGGACTTTGAGCGAGCTGACGACGACCTTTATGCCGCCATTTACCACATCTGTCCAAGTGGGGAAAACGCTAGTGCGGCCTGTACGCTGTTAGCTCGGTTTGATCATTTTGGAAATCTCTTACAAACGGCTCTTTTAGATACGGTTTCGATGGAAGGGTTCGATCGCCTAACCATACAGGGCCAAGACGTATTTTATGTCGGCCACCTTTTTGCCTACGATTTACAGGTTAACAGACCTACCTCACTGCACCGTTTCAACCGCCAGTTGGAGATACAGGACATCAGCCTGATTCCTGCCGCTCATGGTGGGATAAACAACGTGGAAGGTATATTAGTACAAGACAGTTTTATCTATCTTTATGGTTTCACTCAAAATTATGATTTAAATAC
>CAYOTJ010000213.1:0-6603 GCA_964406855.1 uncultured Saprospiraceae bacterium | reverse complement strand
TCATCAGCGGCGGCTCAGGCGACCTGCTCCACCAGCGCCCTCCGGAAGCCGAAATTGCCGCCCGCTACCTGCGCCAATTGGGTATTCCTGACAGCGTCATCCTGACAGAATGTCAATCGATCAATACCGATCAAAACGCTCGCTTCAGCGCCGCGCTACTCCGGCAACACTGGCCGCAGGGCGCCCGCTGTGTGCTCGTCACCAGCGCCTGGCACATGCCCCGGGCACTGCGCTGCTTTGAAAAGGCCGGCCTGGCGCCCCGCCCCTACCCCGTCGACTACCTCCAGCCCCGCATGGTGCCTCATTGGCTGCAATGGCTTACCCCCTCCGCCACTTATTGGGGGCATTGGGAATTATTGCTGAAAGAATGGGTGGGGTATGTGGTTTATGCCCGGCGATTTTAGTCTGCCCATACTGAATAACAGCGAAAATGGCTGCCATCATACAACAATAAGCGCCCCGTATCATTGGCAAGCCCAATAAACCGACGGAAGAACTCCTCTTCTTTATAGCTGTGATTGGGGCCTTTCATGGCCCTTATCCGACTGCCATCTGTCTTATTTATGGTATACAAAACCCCGTCGGCGCCTCCTACAAGGAATAAGTGCTCCTCATATACCGCTATTCTTCCAGGCGTACCTGCGACGGACGATTTCCAGATAATATCTCCGTTGTCCATACCAATGCTGTATAGATAACCATCCTCCAGAGCGCAGTATATTTGGTTTTCGTGAATAAGCGGCATTGAACTCAACATATCCCTGGGTAAATTGATACGCCATTTCTCTTTATATGTCCCACGCTCCAAACAAAACAACTGGTCATAAGCTGTCAGAATAATATATTTAGAGGTTACAGCAGGCTGCTTGGTTACGCCATAACCTCCTAAATTATCTGGATAGGCTTTACCCCGAGCCTTTATGCCGCTACCATCCGCATGGGCCACGTACCACTCCGCGTAGGTATACCGACGCTTTGGATCGTATATAATCGAAGTAAATATGATTTCACCATCTCCCAGATATGCCGGAGTACGGAGTAGAATCATGGCACTGTCCGGCCACAGTTGAGGATATAAATCCTGAGCCTGCCCTGTATGGCTATCCATACGCGCCAGAAAAGACAACTTTCTCTCCCAATCATTGACAGCCCTAAAGAACACCCCCTCCTCTGCGCGGCTAACAACGGGCTCCGGCGAGCCTTGGTGCCTGAAATGCCAAAGCTTTTGCCCGTTTCTGCAATCGATAGCCTGAGTTATCTTTCCCAATGGAAGCACCAGCACATTACCTTGCAGGGATGATTGTAAGTTGTAGTATACTTTCTCTTCTGCGTTATCCAATGTCTTCTCCCATGCAGTGGAGCCGTCGGCCTGCCGCAAACTCAGTATCCGGGAAGAATCTCCGGGGCGCGACAAAATGACCATAAATCGATCTTCCCATGTTATAGGGTATGCACTCTCTACCGGCCGGTTATCGGTTCGGGTAGCGCGACGCCATAACGGCCTTAAGTCCGCCGAAGTAGCTAAGGAAGGCTCGGTACATCCTTCTGCCCATATAAGGGCCAGAGCGCACAGGATGTAAAACCCTGCGCGCTCCAGTTGGTTAAATTTTATATACATAAATGCTATATACCTGGAAATAACGCTTATTGCGGCACTACAAATGCAGCGCCGGCGCCTCCGTTGAAAAGATCTGTAAAAGCGTCGCTGATGGGCTCGTAAGCCCAGAATGGTTCCTGCAAGTGGTTGCAACCTTTTGCCTCATAGGTTTTTGCAGCACCGGCTAATTTCTGCTCTACATCGGTGAAGAGGGCGTCGTGAAGCTCTGGTACTAAGTATTCAATGGTATAAGTTTCTAAAACACCCTCACATGCCGGGTGGCACACCGATAAGCAATATCCAAGCACCTGCTCATCGTTATCAGATTCAAAGTCAATCCAACACTGATCGCAGGCAACCGGACAAGGCACTTCAATTGTTTCCTGCACGAGCGTATAGTTGGCTACCATCGTCACCCATTTGGCGTTTAAGCCCTGATGGATGAGCTCGCATTCTAAAATTTCGCGCAGCTCTCTTTGCGTTCTAAAACTGCTTTCTATCAAATCCGCTTGAGCACGAATTGTTGCTTCTATCGCCACCCCAATTGCAAAAGGATTTGTTGACGTAGCCATCCTCCCAAATCCGCCAGCAAGCGTAGCTATACTTCTCATGATCGCCAATAGATGTCGGTCGTTGACCTCTTGTCGACGGTCGCGTATCTCGTCTTGATAACAATCCAAATAACCGCTATCATCTCCGGAAACACCGGAATCCCCCAGTGAGCTGAGCAGCCTGGTAAGTGGTAAGGAGCCATTCTCATTACCCCAGATAACAGCAGTAGGAATGGCCGGAGCAGGAAGACTATTGGCTGTAGGGTTGATCCCGGAATAAAATGACCTCATACTTGGCGTTGAAAACCTATCGAACCAAGTTTGAGAAGCCTCTATCATTCGACACGCCTGGCAACTCTGCGCACCAGTTCGATAGTTTAGCATATCCCGCGCCATTTCTTGCGCATCGCTCAGATCTCCCTGGGCATTTGATAATAACCTATTAAGTACTTTCCCGCCTTGATTAGGCGTTCCCACCAAGACCATAGCTGAAAGCCGGCCATCGGTTTGATCCGCAGCGATTTGGCGAAGTACCAACCCGCCTACATCATGTCCGATGCCTAAAACATTGGTATGGTTTCCTTCATTCAGTTTATTTCTAAACAAGGTAGACCAATTGGGAATATTGTTTGCTGTAATTTCAAAAAAATAAGGTTGTAGAAATATTTCACTAAAATCGTAACCTGTCAATTCGGCGGCATTGGATAGTCGATCTAACCTAGCCGAAGTCGGCCCCGGGCCATCCAACCACAATGTTTGGCGCATTGATTGCGCATGGGCCTGTAGCGCAGCTATTAAAGCCAATACCGCCACTAAAAAAACATAATTATATTTCCTCATGATTGTTTTTGTTTTGCTGAACAGGAAAATAGTTTCACTGATGATACGTACAGCCAGTTCGATTAGTCGATATGTAATTGAAAGGCGCTGTATACTGTCTTCTGCTCCTGTCGGAGGCGTACGCCACTTTCTATGGCATTAAAGAACAATATATCCGTCATACTTTCGATGGTTACGTTCGGCGCCTGGCCGGTTACTTTCATCATAGTTATCGATTGGGGTTCGCCGGCAGCGTTAAAGTGCATTACGCCGGTAGCCATACGCACCGTTTTGTTGATGATTTGAAGGCTGTAACTGCCATCGGCATGGTTGGAGCGCAGGGAATACAAATCATTTCCCAGGTGACTGATGTTGGCGCCGGCAGTTATCATTTGCTGTATCGCAGCATCTACCTGAGCCTGGCTCAAGGCCGGATTGGTTGACAGTTCGGCAAATTCCTGCACGATAGCTAGTACTTGCTGCGACATATCGCCTGCCCAATCGCCGTCAATCTCTTCATTTTGAGCATTGTAGTAGGTTAGCGTTCCATTTTCATTCACTACCTTATGCCAGGCGGGGGCGGGTTTGAGCCCAACGGTGTTTTCCGGCAGAATGATGGGGTCGTTGGGCTCGGCCATGACGGTTGTGATGGTGTAATGCCCATTGGACTCCAAACAAACTTGCTGAATACGCCGCTCCCGTTCAGGTAGCATAAGCGCACGGTCGGTTTGCGTCAATAAATTCTGATCAGATGGATTGTCTACCCTAATGATCGTTGTGGTTTCCGCATCCGTGAATAAGCCTACTTTGCAAGAATCGTTGAAGGATACGCCGGTAGGGCCTGTTTCTGAATCCGTGTCGTCTGGCCGACAGGCAAAGAGCATCCCTATTAATAGAAATGTAAAAAACGGGTAAAAGCGTAATTTTTTCATATTGAAAAGGTTTAATGGCAATTAAGGGCTATTTATAATTCTCCATGATTCAGCTATAAATAGTTTTTATTTCAACCTAACTACAGAGATTGGATAGCCTTTTGAAATTTTACACAGTGTAAAAATAAAAAAAAAAAATGAATATGCAAATTTATCCATTCTTTTCTTCAAACTTTAACATATCATTACTTAGCAATGGTTTGGTCTATTACCTCATCTTGACATGAGCTGCCATTTTTGCAGCTTGCCCGCGTGAGCGATAGCAGTGGAAGCGGCGCCCCGCCTATCGCAACCGCGCCCCGGGCGCCTGTATGCGGCCAAAGGGCGCTGCTGCAACGGATAGCGCGACCCTGCGTGCGCCAGAAACATCCTCATCGTTTAGCCGCCTACCTTCAAGGCGCGCGCAGGGGCACGCCCAAAAGAAAACCAGCTCCAGGAAGCAAGCGGTAAAGGCCTGTGTCAATTTTTCACCCGTAATGCCGGATTGTGCTGTCTTTTTTTCCTGAGTAGGCAGGCGCTTGCCGTATGCGGTTGACAAATTGTCACTTTCCGCGTTTTGGCACAACATCTGATAAGAAGAGGATGTTCGCAGTTGTGTGCTGCCGGGAAAGGCGGCACGAAATTTCGGGCATGGCATCTCATTTTATCAACTAACCATAAAATTCGATTGGCTTATGAAGCCCATAAATGACCGAGTAGTTATCAAGCCCGCCACGGCGGAGGAGACCACCAAAGGCGGCATCATCATTCCGGACACGGCTAAAGAAAAGCCGCAGCGCGGCGAGGTTGTAGCCGTAGGCCCCGGTAAAGACGGCAACATGATGACCGTACAAATTGGCGACGTAGTGCTGTATGGCAAGTACGCCGGCCAGGAGATTTCCTATCAGGGTGAAGACTACCTGATCATGCGCGAAGACGACATTCTGGTGATTCTGTAACCAGACCGTCGTCTTTTTTATTTCCATTCATTTGATTGTCAACCAACAACCAAATCAAAACACATTCTGACTATGGCTAAGGACATTAGTTTTAATAGAGACGCCAGAGAGAAATTGCGCGCAGGCGTAGACGCGCTGGCCAATGCCGTAAAGGTAACGCTGGGCCCTAAGGGCCGCAATGTGGTGATTCAGAAGAGCTTCGGCGCTCCCCAGATCACTAAGGACGGCGTAACCGTAGCTAAAGAGGTAGAATTAGAGGACGCCGTAGAAAATATGGGCGCCCAGATGGTGAAAGAGGTGGCCAGCAAAACCGCCGACATTGCCGGCGACGGCACCACCACGGCTACGGTACTGGCTCAGGCCATGATCAATGCCGGCCTTAAGAACGTAACGGCAGGCGCTAACCCCATGGACCTCAAGCGCGGCATCGACAAGGCTACCCGCATCATCATCGAAAACCTGCGCCAGCAGAGCGAGGTTATCGGCGACGACTTCAACAAAATTCAGCAGGTAGCTTCTATTTCGGCCAACAACGACGACGAAATCGGCGCCCTCATTGCCGACGCCATGAAGCGCGTGACGAAAGACGGCGTTATCACGGTGGAAGAAGCCAAAGGTACCGACACCTATGTAGAAGAGGTGCTGGGTATGCAGTTTGACCGCGGTTATCTGTCGCCCTACTTCGTAACCAACGCCGAGTCGATGGTGACGGAATACGAAACACCCTTCATCCTGATCTACGACAAGAAGATCAGCAACATGCAGGACATCGTGCCGGTACTGGAAAAAGTTATCCAGACGGGTCGTCCGCTGCTGATTATTGCCGAAGACATCGACAGTCAGGCGCTGGGCGTATTGGTGGTAAACCGCCTGCGCGCAGGCCTCAAGGTGTGTGCCGTCAAGGCCCCGGGCTTCGGCGACCGCCGCAAAGCTATGCTCGAAGACATTGCCATCCTCACGGGCGGCACCGTCATCAGCGATGAAAAAGGCTATAAGTTGGAAAATACCCAGCTCACCGACCTGGGCTCTTGCGAAAAGATCACGGTGGACAAAGACAACACCACGATCGTAAACGGCCGCGGCTCGAACGATATGATCCAGGCCCGCATCAACCAGATCAAGGCTCAGATTGAAACCACCACTTCCGATTACGACCGCGAGAAGCTGCAAGAGCGCCTCGCTAAGTTGGCCGGCGGCGTAGCCGTACTGCACGTAGGCGCCCCCACGGAGGTGGAAATGAAAGAGAAGAAAGACCGCGTTGACGACGCCCTGCACGCTACCCGCGCTGCCGTAGAAGAAGGCATTGTGGCCGGCGGCGGCGTAGCGCTGGTGCGCGCCATCGATGCGCTGAAAGATGTAAAAGGCGTAAACGAAGACGAAACCATCGGTATCGGCATCGTGCGCAAATCGCTGGAATCTCCGCTGCGTACCATCGCCGACAATGCCGGCGTGGAAGGTAGCGTAGTGCTGCAGAACGTACTGACCCAAAAGGGCAGCTACGGCTACAACGCCCGCACCGACCAATATCAGGATCTGAAAGAGGCCGGCGTTATCGACCCCACCAAGGTTACGCGCATTGCGCTGGAGAATGCCGCTTCTATTGCCGGTATGGTGCTCACGACCGAGTGCGTGATCAACGACAAGCCGGACAAAGACGGCGGCGCCGGCGCGCATGCTCACCCCGGCGGCGGTATGGGCGGCATGATGTAAGCAGCCTTGCCTGTACAAACGGGTTTGAAAAATCACCGCTTTCCCGGACTGCAACG
>CAYOTJ010000212.1:3347-6618 GCA_964406855.1 uncultured Saprospiraceae bacterium | reverse complement strand
TTTGTAGAGTTAGCCAGCGCCGCCGGCATCAACGTGGGCACCGCCGCCCTACCCCGCTACCGCGACCTCAGCTTTAAACTCGACTTTGGCCAGACCAAGCTCGGCCGCTTCTCGCTCTTTGGCATAGCCGGCGCCAGCTCCATCGACTTTCTGGCGGCCGAGATCGACTCTACCGACCTCTTCGCCAACCCAGAGCAAAACTCCTATGCCCGCTCCCGCTTTGGCGTGGCAGGCCTGCGCCACAACATCATCCTCAGCGAAAAAGCCTACCTCCGCACCGTCGTCTCCGCCTCCTTCTCCGGCAACGAGTTTCAGGCCGACGACCTCGTGCGCATACCCAACGCCGCCACCCGCATCATCGATGTAGCCGACGACCAGACCACCTTCCGCTGGCAAACCTACTACAACATCAAAGTGGATAGCCGCCTCAACCTGCGCGCAGGCTTCCTCGCGCAGCGCTTCCAGCTCGACTCCCGCGCCTCCACCCGTGAGAACACCCCCGACCTCGACGACGACGGCCAACCCGACTGGTGGGTGCAGCGCGACTTCCAGGGCGGTTTCAATCAGCTCGAAGGCTTCGGCCAGGCCCAATACCGCCTCACCGAAAAACTAACCCGCAACGGCGGCATCCACAGCCTGTACTCTGAAGAAACCGACGATTGGGCCATTGAGCCCCGCGCCGCCGTCAACTGGCAAATGACCCCCAAAAGCCGCCTCAGCCTCGGCTACGGTATCCACAACCAAACTCAGCCCCTACCCCTCTTTCTCTTCCGGGAGCAACGCCCCGACGGCAGCACCGCAGCCACCAACGCCGACCTGCAATTCACCCGCAACCAGCACTTTGTACTGGGCTACGACATAAAGCCCGCCGCCAACTGGCGCCTGCGCGCCGAGGCCTACTACCAAGCCCTCGACCGCGTGCCCGTAGACGCCTTTTCGTCCAGCTTCTCGGTGCTCAATACCGGCGCCGACTTCGTCTTCCCCGAGCGCGGCTCTCTCGTCAATGAGGGCACGGGTAGCAACCTCGGCCTCGAAATTACCGCCGAAAAATTCTTCAGCAACAACTGGTACGCCCTGTTCACCGCCAGCCTCTTCGACAGCCGCTATAAGGGCTCCGACGGCATCGAGCGCAGCACCGCCTTCAACGGCCAGTACGTGCTCAATGCCCTGGCAGGCCGCGAGTTTGCCCTCGACAAAACCGGGCGTCGCTTCCTAACCCTCGACACCAAAGTGACCACAGCAGGCGGTCGCCCTTACACCCCCGTCGACCTCGAAGCCAGCCGCGCCGCCGGCCGTGAGGTGCTCGTTGACGACGAAGCCTTCAGCCTGCGCATGGACAATTACTTCCGCTGGGATGTCAAAATCGGATTCCGCACCAACAGCGCCACCCGCAAGCTGTCGCAGACCTTCTTCCTCGACTTTCAGAACGTGACCAACAACAGCAACGTCTTCGCTATGCGCTACAACACCGTCAGAGGCGAAGTAGGCCGCATCGACCAGATCGGCTTCTTCCCGGATGTGCTGTATCGCATAGAGTTTTAGCCCCGGAGGCCCCATACCCCCCTGTGCATACCGCTGTTTTACGGGGATGGGTAATTTTTTGGGGCCCGCCCCTTGCAGGTTCGGGTAAACCCCTAACGCATAGCGTTATCCTCCGAATATCATCTTGCGCGGCGCCGCCACGCCCTCGCTCTGCTCGGTCGGGTAAACGTGTTTCGCCCACGTCTTCGCTACGCTCTTCCGGGTGAATCTTATGGGTACGCGCCCGGCGCCCTTTGAGAGGGGCGCCAGGTTGCGTGCCCATACCGCTTCACCCCCTTGTCCGAACCCCATTGGCATTCAGCCGGGTATCGAAGATTGGTTTATATTTGTGTCGTGTGAGGGATAGAAGCGGTATGCCCCGACGGCTTTACCCCGTGGAATAGCGAAGCGTATATTCCACGGGGTGAAGGAGGAGGGGCATAAGAGCGGATAGCCCGACCCCCGGCCCCCTTGGCATTTTGGCCATTGGAAGCGACGGCCAAAGGGGGCCGGGGGGCACACCCTAATACCGTTTGCGCCGGTAGGTTTTGTGTGCATAAACGACTGCGTTATCGATGAGACTGCGCACAAAACTTGCCAACGCAAGGCATAGCTATCGTTGTATAAATAGTATGTGAGCCATGGAAGATAAATGTTTTCACGAGGTAGCGGGCTTCAACGATCGGGCGCTGATGCTGGTGGGTATACCGCTGGCGGCCATGATTGTGTCGTTGCTGCTGTTCAATGAGCAGTTTGTGGAGGGCAACTGGTCGTTCCTTGTCATTTGTTTTCCCATGTCGCTGGTGTATACCGGCATTTTTTGGGTGCTGATGCGCCTCACTTACAAGCGCGCCAAGATGCGTTTTCCGGGCGCCGACGAGCTGTGGAAGCGGGTGTTGGTGGCTTTTGGGGCATTTTTGGTGGTTTTTGCGGTAGTCAACCGGGCGCTGGACGCGCTCTTCATGCTGATACTACCGGGCGATAAGGCAGAGCCCAATGTGGTACTGGAATTTCTGAGCTCGCTACTGCTGACGGCGCTGCTGATTACGCTATACGAGGCCATTTCGTTTTACCTGCAACTACAGCGGGCCGTGGCCGAGAAAGTGGAGTTGGAGCGGCGCAACTTAGAGTCGCAGCTCGAAGGGTTGCGCAATCAGGTGAATCCGCATTTTTTGTTCAACAGCCTCAACACCCTTGTGTATCTCATACCCGGCGAGCCCGACAAGGCCGTGCGTTTTGTGCAACAACTGAGCAAGGTGTACCGCTATGTGCTGGAAAGCCGCGAGGCCAGGGTGATACCGCTACAGGAGGAATTGGACTTCCTGTCGAGCTACATATTTTTGCTCAAGGAGCGCTTCGGCGACAACCTGCAAATAACGCTGAGCGGCTTGCAGGACGGCATGACCGCCAACGCCCATATTGTGCCGCTAACGCTGCAAATGCTGTTTGAGAACGCCATCAAGCATAATATCATCAGTGTGCAGCGGCCGCTGCGCATCGACGTCTTTGCCGAAAACAACCTGCTGGCGGTGCGCAACAACCTGCAACGCAAAAACCAGGTGATGGACTCGACGGGCGTGGGCTTAGAGAACATCCGGGCCCGCTATCGGATGCTGGGCGATAAGGAGATTGAGGTGATTGTTTCGCAGGAGTACTTTACGGTGCTGCTGCCCTTGGAAATGCAAGCCGTTGCCGTATGAAAACCATCCTCATCATAGAAGACGAAGCGCTGGCGGCCAACAACCTGGCC
>CAYOTJ010000212.1:0-3337 GCA_964406855.1 uncultured Saprospiraceae bacterium | reverse complement strand
TGCCCGCCGCGCGCCAGTTGGCGCGGCTGCTGGGCGCCGCCGCCCCCGGCGCGCATATTCTGGAAACCTTGGACAGCGTGGAGAGCGCCGTGAGCTGGTTTCGGGCCTTCCCGGCGCCCGATCTGGTGTTTATGGACATACAGATTGCCGACGGGCTCAGCCTCGATATTTTCAGGCAGGTGGCGGTGGAGGCGTCGGTGGTGTTTACTACGGCCTTCGACCAGTATGCCGTGCAGGCCTTCAAACTCAATGCTGTAGACTACCTGCTGAAACCCATAGACCCCGACGACCTGGCTCGCGCCTTAGAGCGGGTGGAGGCGCGGCTACAGGCAAAGGCCCCTGCGGCCGACTGGTCGGCGCTGTTGCAGCACTTTCAGCCCAAGGCGTATAAAGACCGGTTTCTGGTAAAATCAGGCCAGGCCATGCTGCACCTGGCGGCCGACGAGATTGCGTTTTTCAGGTCGGAAGACGGCCTGACGCAGGCTTACCTGAGCAATGGCAAGCGCTACTTTATAGACCACAGCCTCGACGAGCTGGACCGGATGATGGATCCGCGCCGGTTTTTCCGGGCCGGACGGGCCGTTATGCTCAGCCTGCCGGCCATACGCCGCATACACCCCCACCTGAATGGCCGACTAAAGGTGGAAACCGAGCCTGTCTGCCCCGAGGAGGTGTTTGTGAGCCGCGAGCGGGCGGGAGCTTTTAAGGTTTGGCTGGGGGGGTGAGGTGGAAAGAGGTGGTGTGCTTTTTATTTTTTGCCATATCCCTCTCCTTGGGGTTCAAATAGTGTTGTTTGACCAACTTGAAAACTATAGTTGCCAATTTCATCCTCCGTGACCAACTGGTTTATAGTCCGATAATCCTTATCATGGTATGCTTGGATGAGCACATCAGCATATTCTTTTGGCATGGCATCTATCATAGGAATTCGGAGTTTCTTTAAGTTCTGGCTTTGCCATCTTGGGTAACCACCATTCATTTTTGTTCCAAGCTCAAAAAGTTGGTTCCTAATAAATTCGGATGTTAAAACAGATGCTAACAATACGAGTTTGTTTTCATCTCTGCCTGTAATGTAGTACAAGTTGTGATGAGGATAGAAATTGCCATTATCTATAAATATGTGATTATTTCCTGAAATATCCGGTAGAAGAATTTTGTGCTGACCTATCAGCGAAGGCTTAATCCGATCAATCGTTTTATACCAATGCCGGGGATTCTTTTTAGCCACATGACGTCTTTCCAGCACACCTCTATGAGATTCCAGGTAATCTTTTGCCTTAGGGTGTTTTGTTAAATCTATTAGTCTCCCTGTATTATCAAAAGGGTTCAAAATGTAATTTCCAGACCAATTAAGTTTGTTATTTCTTATATCTTTTGAAGTTAGAATAGGCAATAGAAGTTCTTCCTCAACTAATGACTTAAAGTCATTTCTAATGAATACTTCATCTAATCCAGTGGCAACACCAATTCCTATGCTAAACCCCTGGCTTTCAATTGTAGTCAGGAATTTTTCGTGTACTTCGCCATTCCAGATATAAGGGAACCAATTTTTTGAGTTGGCAATATCTAAAGTCCTCGTGACCTCAGCGTCTTTATTGATATCCCGCAATTTGGCGACATCATCAACCAAGTAGTAATTAGCTTGGGTTTTCTTCTTTGAATTGCGGATGGTTGTAATTGCGGGATAAGCTATTACTTCTTCTTCAAAAGGACATGTTTTTTCCAAGTCAATAATTTCCTCCAAACAGTAGT
This sequence comes from uncultured Saprospiraceae bacterium, assembly GCA_964406855.1. Classification (GTDB taxonomy): domain Bacteria; phylum Bacteroidota; class Bacteroidia; order Chitinophagales; family Saprospiraceae; genus JAUMBM01. The sequence goes on along the minus strand of CAYOTJ010000212.1, from coordinate 1,585 downwards.
TTAGCTGAATCAAGTTCCTGAGGCTTTCCCCATATTGGTTTTTCAACCAACGATTAGAGCAAATAAATGAAAGCACCCCGTTTTCTTTTAACAACCTTAGTCCTTTGTCATAAAATGCAATGTAAAGGTCGCTTCTATGCTTGAAAGCGGGGAATTTCATTCTATATAATTCTTTTTTTTTCTCCGGAATATTTTCATGCCTAACGTACGGCGGATTGCCTATTATTAAATCACAATTATCTGACTTGGACAAGAGGAAATCTTCAATACGTATTAAGTTATCGGGAACAACCGTAGTATATTTATTTAGAGTGGATTCGATTCTTTCCCTCAGAAGGACACCCATCTCGCTATCCAATTCGAAAAACATTAGATTTGAGAGCGCTTTTTGAAAAGAAAAGCCGAATTTTAAAGATGAATGATATAGCCGTTCGATAATTTCAATCGCAAAAGCACCATCCCCGGCAGAAGGTTCGATTACTTTAATGGCTCTAAGATCATGATTTTGCGTATATCGAACTCTATCTAACATCGTCTCAATGACAATTGGCTTTGTTAAAACCAGGCCGTGCTTTTTGCCATTTGATCTGACTCCGTAAATCATTTTTCAAACTCTTTTAGCTTACCTTGAATAAATCCCATGAAAGATAGCAAGAATGTGTCAAAGGATATGTCATCCTCCGGGCATCCAAATTCCATATTCCTGTCTGTCCATATCATCGCAGTCGAGGTGGCAGATTATTCCCTTTGATATAAAGACATTCTTCAGGAACACCTAAGTCTTTTGATGCATTAACTAAAACCTGAATAAATCCATCAAGTTGCTTTCCACCAGTAACTGAACCTCTTGACCCTTGGTCGGATTTTTTTTGTTCCTTTAACTGAGCCTCACGTGTACTCCAGAAGTGCTGGATTGCACTTAATATATCCTTCTGATATTTCTTTGTTGATAGTCTTTCCATTTATTCTTTGCTCGAATGTAAATCTCGTGTTTTCAGCTTTTGTCTCGCATGCACGCCAACGGAGCGCGGACTGACGCAATACACAGCACCATCCCAAATATACCTCATATTCCCATTATCCACAACAAATATGAGTCAATTTTGCGACTTTTGGTTATATTGACGCAACGTAGCGGACTAAGCCATCGAGAGGCGAGCGGGCCGCCGGATGCCTTGCGCAGAGCGGCGGCTTGCTTCAAGGCTTGTCTGCCGTCTTGTCCTTAGCGCGTTTGGCGGAGGGTGACACCGGCCCAGCGCGATGCGGAGGTTTTTACCCGACCGAGCAGAGTGAGGGCGTGGTTTACCCGACCGAGTGCAACGAGGGCGTTTACCCGGAAGAGCGCAGCGAAGATTTTCACCCGGCCGAGCACAGCGAGGACGTTTACCCGACCGAGTGCAACGAGGGCGTGGTGGTTTACCCGGCCGAATGCAATGAGGACGTTTACCCGGATGAGCGCAGCGAGGACGTTTACCCGGCCGAGCATAGCGAGGACGTGGTGGCGGTAGCCGACTAGCGCAGCGACGGCGGACGTTTACCCGGCCGAGCACAGCGAGGACGTTTACCCGGCCGAGTATAGCGAGGA
>CAYOTJ010000211.1:0-6639 GCA_964406855.1 uncultured Saprospiraceae bacterium | reverse complement strand
GCCAACAACCGGGCAAGCTTAGGCGGCCGGGCGGCGGCGGGCACGGGCTTTGCATTCGGGGCTTTTGTGTTTGCCCGCATCGACAAGCGCATACGCCCCGGCGGCAACTATGATCGGAATTGCGTGCGGGCCGAGGTAGGCGCCGGCTTCGACGTGTCGCTGCTGCGCTATGATTCCGATACTTACTGCTCGCTCTCCGGCGACTCGCCCCACGGACATAAAGGCTGGCGCGCTACGGGGCGGATATGGGCTTACATCCAGGGGCAGGCTACTTACCGGGGCATTGGCATCAACTTAGGCGCGGGCATCTTAGCTCAGGCCGACTTGCCCAAGCCCACTTTCCTGAGTTTGAATTTAGTGGTTCGGATTGGCCCTTTCGACGTGCGCGCCAAGCTCGACGTAGGGGAAGAATGCGGCGCTCCTTATCAACATTAAACCCAAACGCCATGCAACCTTACCGGTGGATACTGACCTTGAGTCTGATGCTGGGCGCAACGGCGCGCGTGGGCGCTCAGCCGCGCGCGGCTGAGGCGGCTCCGTATACGTTTTACTACAAAATTGCCGACAACCAGTTGTGGGTGCGCTGGGCGCCCGGGGATGTCGAGCATTTCCGACACGCCATTGCGGGCAAGCTGACGGCAGCCCTATACGGCATGGCCGGCGATTGGGCGGCGCCCGACTTCCGGCTGCTGTGGCAGCAACAGATGCAGCCCTTAGGCTATACCGAATGGCGGGCCGCGCTGAGCGCCGGCGCATGGGATAGCATTGCGCTGGCCGCCGTACATGCTGAAAGTTTGGATGCCGCCCTGCTGAACGAATCGTTTCTGGCGCCCGAGTACGGCGATACCGAGGCGGAGGCCTGGCATCATCGGGCGGGGGTGAGCAATTACGCGCTGAACTATTCCTGGGCGGCGATTGCGCGCTCGGGCATGGGGTTTAGCCGTCCGTTGGACCCTGACGTGAAGCGCTATGCCCTGCGGCTGTTTCCGGGGCCGATGGGGGATACCCTGTTTTTTGACATCGATGCGGAGGCTTATCAACCTCCGGCGACGCCGGAGTTGGAAGCCCGCTATAAGGGCAGCTATGCAGAGCTGAAATGGCGCACCGACGGCTTTGAAGCTGATTTTTTTGGCTGGGGGCTCGACCGCTCGGCTGATGGCGGCCGGGAGTGGACGCCGGTATTTGCGCTGCCTTTGGTGAGCCAGACCGATAGCCTGACTCGGGCCGCTGCCGGGGAGGCCGCTCGCTATGCCTACCACAACGACCCCCTACCCGATGCGTCTGCCGACATCCGCTACCGATTGCGGGGCGCCGACTACTTAGGCGGCTGGAGCCAAAATTTCAGCGAGGTGTCGAGGGTTGGGCGCGAAGACATTACGCTGAGTCCGCTGCTGCTGAAAACGACGCAAACCGATAGCAACTACGCCCATATCGAATGGGCTTACGACCCGGGCTACGAGCCTTTGCTGGCCGGATTCCGGATAGTGGTAGCAGATACGGCCGGCGGCAGCTACCGCATAGCGCTGGATGGCATTGAGCCGACGGCCCGCGAGGCGAGTTTATGGATGCCGTTTCGATCCAACTTCTTCAGGGTGCAGGCCGTATCTAAGTTGGGCACGGTACTGAGCAGTTTCGAGAGTTTGGTGATGATGTACGACGACGAGCCGCCTGCCGTGCCGGCCCGGTTTACGGGCTACATCGACAGCACGGGGCTGGCCCACCTGAGCTGGGCCGTGAGCGAAGAGGAAGACTTGGCCGGCTACTACCTTTTCAAGGGCTACTTTGAGCGCGGAGAATTGGCGATGATCACGCCTGAGCCTTTAGCCGGACCCGCCCATGTGGATACGGTTAATATGGAGACGGGCAATGAATGGGTGTACTACCGGCTGCGCAGCGTAGACAGCCGGGGCAATGGCTCGGACTTTAGCCCGCTGCTGGCCCTAAAAAAACCAGATCGATTTCCGCCGGCTGCGGGGCGCATCACCGCTATTCGGAGTACCGACCAGGCGATACAATTGCACTGGACGCGCAGCCCCTCGCCGGATGTAGCCGCCTATCGTATCTATCGGAGGGTGCTGAATGAAACCGACGCGTGGACGTTGCTGCTGGCTTTTGACGCGCCCGACTTTGTGGCAGATTATACCGACACCCTTGTAGAGGCGGGCAAAGCCTACCAGTATGCCGCCCAGGCCATAGACGACGATGGGTTGGTGTCGGAGTTGTCGCAGCCCGTGAGCATGCGGCTCAAGGACTACGGGCTTCGGGGGCAGATTGAATCGTTTACGGCAGCGCCCAACGCCGAGGCTCGCGCCGTAGCATTGCACTGGCAGTATGGGCTCGATGCCCAATCGTATTACCTGTACCGCGCCCAGGGCAACGCTCCCCTGAGTCTGCTGAAAATACTCCCCGGCGGCCTACAGGCGTATACCGATGAGAACCTGAGGCGGGGCGAGACGTATCGCTATGTGCTGCGGGCTTACTTAGCCGATGGCAAGACCTCGCCTTTTTCGGCGCCCATAGATGTGATTGTGGAATGAAAACGCGCCAACGCATGAAAAAACTATTATTGGGGCTGGCCTTGTGCAGCGCGCTGGCGCTGGGCGCCCAAAACTATCCGGTGACGGCCATTGTGCAGGTTACGCAATTTAGTCCGTACCTAGAAGCCTACGACGACCCCGGGCGGGTGATCATCACCTTGCTGAGCACCGACGCCCGGCCGGAATACCAGGCCCTGCTGAAGATCAACCTATCGGGTACGGGCTTTAGCCTGCGCTCGAATGCGGGCTTTATTACCTTTCCCATCCGTTTGCAGCGCAATGTGCCGGTGGTGCTCACGGGGGCCCAATTGCGGGAATACTTTCGCCCGGAGAACCTGCTTTTTGGCGGCCAAAGTTTAGCCAACCTACAGGCCGGCGGCGGGGCGCTGCCCGAAGGGCCGGTATCGCTATGCGTGGAGGTGTACGATTACAACCGCTTCAACGATCCGCCGGTATCGAATACCGGATGCGCTCAGGGTTATCTGCTGCTGCATCGGCCGCCAATGCTGTTGACGCCGGTGGGCGATGTCGATTATGCCTTTCCCCAACAGTTGGTTTTTCAATGGCAGTCTCAGCATGCCGGCTTGGCGGCGCGCTACACCTTGGAGGTGTATGAGCACAACCTTGAAGGCATGGCCGACAATATAGTGATTGCCAGTACTCAGCCTTTGCTGAAGGTAAGCAGCATGACGCCGTTTTACTGGGCCACCCAGGCAGCGCCGATCTTTAGGCCCAATGTGCGCTACTTGGTGCGGGTGAAAGCCGACGATCCGCTGGGGCAGGCCGTTTTCCTAAACGGCGGCTGGAGCGATGTCTATGCTTTTTATCTGCGCGACGGCCGGCCGGCCGGCGATGCCGGATGCGAGGCCCCGGCCCCGGCGGTAGTTACAGACCTAAAGGCAGCCGCGGCGTTGCTGAGTCGGTCGGGCGATGAAGACACCCCTGTGCAGTGGCGCAGCAAGCCCTTAGCCGCAGCGGACTGGAGCGAGCTGGCGCCGGGGCTTTTTGCGGTCTTTGAGCCCGCCGATTATGGGCTTTCGCCGCAGTTGGCTGCCGAGTTGGCCGGATTGAACGCGCAAAGCACCTATGTAGTGCAATGGCGGCGGCAGTGCGCCGATGATTTGTGGTCGGAGTGGTCGGAGGCTACGCCCTTCTGCTTGGCCTGCCACCTTTCTGACAGCCTTCAGCTCCTTGACCTCGCGGCTACGACGGCTGCGGTGAAGGGGCCCCCTCAGGCCAATGCCCTGCGGTATCACTTTGAGTACAGGCGCGCAGAGGGGTCGGACTGGACGGCACATCCGCCGACGACGACGCCTATGGCGACGCTAACCGACTTACAGCCCGGCGCGGCTTATGCCTTGCGCCTGCGCTACTGGTGTAGCAGGGGCGTTTGGTCGGACTATACGCCGGTGCTGAATTTTGTTACACCGGCAGCTTGCGAGCCTCCGGTAGCGCTGGCGCCCGATCCGCTGGGCGAAACCCATGCCCGCTTGCGCTGGCAGCCGTCGGACGGCCGAGCGGAAATCCGGGTGCGCTATCGCGAAAAGCGGTCGGCGCTGACGCTGCCCGCCTGGCAGTGGACCGTGTCGGATACGACTTTTGCCGCGCTGACCCGGCTATCGGGAGGGGCGGTATATCAATATCAGCTACAGGCGCAATGCGGCGAACGCAGCAGCGCCTGGACGCCGGTGCAGGAGTTTACCCTGCGCTGCGCTCCGCCCGCCCACTTAGCGGCAGAAGCGCCGACGGCCGATTCGGCCCTGCTGACCTGGACTTCGGCCAATGAGCGGTTGCAGGACTATCGGCTGGCCTATCGCCGGCGAGGGGCAGCCGACTGGACCTATATAGATACCCAGACCGCTACCGCTGCGCTGGCGGGCTTATCGGCCTATACGGCCTACGAAGCGGCCGCAGCCTGCCAGTGCGCCTCGGGGCAATTTTCGGTCTTCTCCGATACCTTGGCTTTCCGTACGCCGGCGCGTTGCGCGGCGCCGGAGGCGCCAGTACTGACAGCCATAGCCGCCCGACATGCAGCGATGCAATGGGCGCCGGCAGGCGATATAACGCTGTGGGAGACTGTACTGGTAGCCGGTAGCGGCGCCGTGGCGGCGGAAGGACGCACAGGCGGCAGCGGAGGCCCGGCCCCCGATCCGTTTGCAGGCGGGCAGCGGTCGGTGACGCCAGAGGCGGTTCGCTCTTTTAGCGGCCTTAGCCCCGATACGCCCTATCGAATGGCCCTTAGGGGGCAATGCCCCAACGGCAACTGGACGCCCTACGGGCCGCCTTTAGACTTTCGAACCTTAGCCGACTGCCAGCCCCCCGACAGCTTGGGCGTGGCGGAGGCATACCCTGCCTCGGCCCGATTGTACTGGCGTGGGGCCAATGCCTTTGATGCCGCCTATTTTGTAGCCTTGGAGCAGGCGCCGACTGATAGGGTCGGGACGGGCGACGGCCGCAGCAGCGGGTTTTATACCGACAGCCTGCACACCCGCGAGCCGATGGCCAACTTTACCGGCCTAACCTCCGATACGGAATACCGATTCCGGGTAAAAACCCGCTGCGACAACTTTGGCTGGACCTCCTACAGCCCCTGGTATTATTTCCGCACCGATGCGTGCGCGGCGCCCGCAGACATCCTCGAAACGCCGATCAGCAACTCGGCCATACGCCTGAGCTGGCGGCCCAGCCCGGGGCCCAACACCTATGAAGTAAAATACCGCTTGGCGGCCGAAGCGGCCGGGGTCTGGCTGTCGGAAACCCCTGCCGAGGCCTGGGTAGAGCTGAGTCCGCTACTGACCCAGCAGGTATACGACTACCAGATTGCCGAAATATGCCGGGGCGGCGACGGGACGGCGGCGGCGGCCCCCGACAGCTTTATGGTGCGGCGGCAGCCCTTATCGATGGGGACGTATGCCTGTGGCGCTGCGTCCTCGGCAGACCTGTCGAACCAGACGCCTTTGGCCGAGCTGCTACCCGGGGACACCCTCTTTGCCTTCGACTTTTGGGTGGCCGTAGAGGAGGTCAGCGGCGGGGGCGGCTACTTTTCCGGTACGGGCAACATTGATATCCCCTTTTTCAAAAAGGCGCGGGTGGAGTTGGCTTTCAACAACATCTTTGTGAACGACGAATACCGCATGGTGGGCGGCTATATGGAGGTGACGGGCGCCGGCGTGGAAGTGTTACCCGCCTGGGCCGACTCGCTACTGCTGGGGGCCATGAGCCTGCTACAGATGTTGGACGCCTCCCTACAGGACGACCAGCTCCGGCTCTTGGACAGCCTCTCGAACTGCTGTTCGGACTACCTGCCCGAGGTTTTGCAGGACGAAATACAGGGCGTGCTGGATTGTTATGCCGAGCAGGACCAACTGCCCGAGCCCAACTACGCCATCTGCGAACAGATGTTAGACTCGCTGATGAGCCACATCAACAACGACCTCGACTCGGTGATTGCCGCTTTGGATACCCTGATTGTGGAGTCGATGACCTTGGATATACTGCGCATGGCCCTTGACGAGCTGAGCGCCGAGCATGCGCCGCAGCTTCCGCCGGCTTATACCGAATACGAAGCGGCCCGACGCTTGTTCGACGAGCGCTATCCGCCCCTCTCGTCTGGCGCTGACCCTGCGCCCGACTACGAGGCCGAGGCGCAGGATGTGCCGCCCGGCAGCGGGGATGGCGACAGCCCTCTGCTGGCGTTGGGCGAGCGGGCCGGGCCTGTGCGCGCCGGCGCCTTGGCGCTGGTGGTAGAGGACATCTTCACGACAGCTTCGGGGGCGCTGCCCGACCGAGGCGATCTCAAGACCTTTGCCTTGCCCCTGCGCAGCGGCGATACCGATGTGTATACCCCCATCCATGCTCAGGTGCAGGTGTTGTGGGACGAGCATAGCGAGCCCGACTTCGACATTGGGGCGCTGGTGGCGGAGGCGAGGGGGTTATTTGTGCAAAAAGTGACCTTTTTGGTGCATCAATAGCGCGAGTTTTATGGAAAACCGTCCTTCTTTTGGCCGGGGGCACGCCCAAACCAGCAGACGCCCCCTACTGCCAAGGCCGGGCGCAGCGGTGGGCCGAGCTTGGAAGGTTAGAATTTTTTGAAGCCATACGT